>NZ_JBNKWF010000013.1:0-6314 GCF_050299635.1 Altererythrobacter sp. | reverse complement strand
TGTTGCCGGAGCAAGGATCGCGCCTGATCGATCGGGTGCCGCAGCGGAATGATGAGGGATGCATCGGGGAATGCCTGGGCAAGTGCGTCCAGACGCGCGATATTGGCGTTGTTCTTGGAAACATAGCGCGTCGCGGTCGCATTCGACATGCCACGAGCGACACAGATCGCCCGCATATGGCGTTGCAGGGATGACAGGAACTTTGGGTCCAGCCGTTCGCGAAGCCGGATGCAATCGCTGTGAAAATCTTGGGGATACCCGTGCTGCCACAGCACTTCTTCAAACGCCTCTGGGCTGTCGGCTGAAACCAGCATCCCGTCGCCATGGCTACGCTCCTTGGCGTCCTGTCGCACCTGGAACTTGCCTGACAGCTGCTGCCAGATCACTGGCGAAAGCACGAACGGCATATCACGGTAGGTATGCGTTGCCGTATCCGGATGACAGGAAAGAACTTCGAGCATCAGCGTGGTGCCGGCGCGCGGCAATGCGGTGACGAAGATCGGTGCACCCATCCTTTGCGACGCCAGGCGATCGCCGAAGCGCCGGTCTTCCATGTCCATCAGGATATGTTGCGGCGCGCGCGCACGGAACGCGATGCGATGGACCATCCGGTCCGCCCAGTTATAGTCCTCCAGAGCCATGCATTTTCCGCGCGCTCAACCTGCCAATCAGCCATGGAGCGGAGCCAAAACCAACAATCGTGAGTATGACTACCAGCGGCTCCAGCGAGAACAGGAGGAAGCCTTCATAGGTCAGCAAACCGGCTTGTTCCGCAATTGCTACGGGCAGCACGCAGGCAGCAAGCACAACGGCAAGGCCCACCGACAGTTTCACGGTCACCGCCAGCAGCCTGATCGAATGGCGCCGAATGGCAACTTCCTTTTCGTCATCGCTCAGCGCCTTGTCGAACATTGTGGCAAACGCCAGGCGCATCATGCGCGTCATTTGCTTTGTCTGCGGCCAGATATGCAACAGGTGAAACGTTGCGGCGAGCAACAGGCAACTGGTGATATAGGCCAGGATCACGCGTCTTCCTCGGTGCCATCCTCAGCGGCAATTTCAGCCGTATCTGTCCCTTCGCTCTTGTCCTTTTTCCGGCTCAGCGCCCGCTTGAGCGGGAACCAGACGAAACCGAACAGCATCAGCAAGAAGACACCGAGAAAACTGAGAATCGACCCTAGCGCGCTAAGGCCGGCGCCGGCACCCATATAGGCATAGGCCGGCTCTGCTGTGAGCGCAGTTGCCACGGTGCCAGCAAGAAGCACTGCCTTCTTGTTCATGATGGGCATTTTAGTGAATCCTTTTCAAAATAGTCTAGCGGCACACGCATGCCGGATGAAAAAAGCGACGCATGCTCGCTGTCATAGGGCAATCGATAGTCCCAAACGATCTTGCCTGTCGGGGTAACCTCAAAGGCACGGCCAGCCATCGACTCTACAATCAGTTCATTCCCGTTTTCGAGGCGTTGATGGGTGCCCATGATATTCGATTGAAACCAGTCATCCTCGCTCTTTGGATAGATAACCCTAGTTGTTTCAGTTGCAGGATCAAAGCTGAGTATTTCGCTGCCCTTGTGCGTGCCCACGACCATAGGAGAACGGTTGTTGAACATCTCGATCGTCCCATCGGGCATGATATCGGGGTCATGCTGGCGCACCCAGGCCCCTTGCTTGTGCCATTTGAGCTGGCCGGTTTGCTGATCGAGAATTATCAGCATGTTCATGGCTCTGAGCGACAAGAGGAGATCGCCAGGTTCGACGCCCTGGATCTTCTCGGCCAGAGGCCCGGTAACGATATTGATGTCGTTGATGTGCGTCGCATCGGTTATTTTTTCAGCCAGTGACTGGTAGATCGGCCCTTCGAGGCCCGCCTCGACGATTGCTCCAAGTACCGAGAATTGCTTCTCGATCTTGCCGTCAGCCGTCATCAACACCACGCTATCGTGATAATAGTGATCGGTATTGATCATATCGTCGATCTCTTGCGGATCTTCGCCAAATGGCATCCACTCCCGTGGAGTATCCTTGGCATCGATATGGCTGGGTATCCAGAATTTGCCGTCATCCGTTGGCGTGACGGAGTGGTGCGTTGGCCGGTCTGAACGCCACATCACGTTGGAACAGGCGTCCACACGAACCGAGCCGAGCGCGGTGAAGTTCGCGATCAGTGAACCATCGGGGAGCGGCCACATGCCCTGATTGATATATTGAAACTCCGATACCGGAATGCGTTTCGCAGGGATCATCTCCGCCGCATCGGGCCAGGCCTTGTAGAAGTCGAGCTTCCAGCGATGCACCTCGCGCCCCTGCGCGTCCAGCATCCGTACCTGGTGGCCACCCGGCATGATGCCCTGGATCATGGTGTAGCCCGGTTGAACATGCGCCGCATCGTTCGTCACCAGGCCTTTGCCAGGATGTACAATTGGCTCCAGTATCAGCGATCGGTCCAGCATCCGGAGCCTGACCATGGTCATCGTGGCCGTCGCACCTTCGGCAAGCTGTTTGAAGGGCGCCACCCCCATAGCACCGGCCATCCCGCTCAGCACGAGTACGACCAGCATCAGGAACAATCGCTCTGCAGTCTGTAATCTGGTATTCTCAGCCATATTCCCCCCGTCTGCTGGCCGCTTCTACAGACAAATTACTTTCAAATTCACTATAACCGATTCCATCTCGTCAATTCCCGCCATCGCCGCGGGGCAATGCGGCGATGCAGAAGATACCAACGGTGTTTACTTGCAGCGGGAACCTGCCCTAACCAAGCCAACGCGCAGCGTCACTCGTCATCGCAGGCATATCCATTGCTAATTTTCTTCAGGCGACCAAGCGGCTGGATGCATGGAGCCAAGGTCTAGGCATTGGTCTCGATCTTCGGGCGCGCGACCTCGGCCGAGCTCGATTTCGAGCAGGTCGAACTGATCAAGTAAGGCGGGCTGCCCATCTGCAACTGCGGATATTTTAGGCGCACTCCGTAGCGTAAAGCGAGTGCCGAGCGCTCTATTTTGCCTTCTTGCGCGCTGGTTTGGACTTCGAAGCGCTTTTCATCGCCGCCAGTTCGGCACCGATATCAGCCTCGCGTTGGAGCGCAGCGATCTCCACATCGATATCGACGGGCGCAGCCTCGGCCTGATTCTCGTTCGCGAAGTTGGTGCGCCGTTCGATCCTATCAATGCGGTCGAGAAGGCGTGTAGCCTTGCTGTCGCTTACGGAGGTAGATGCTGGGGGAGGCGTCGGTGCAGGGCGCTCGGCGACGGCCGATTGCAGCCGTGCATTCACATCCTCTCGCTTGCTCTCGAGTTGGGCGATTGCCTGTTCGATTTCGCCAGCCTGCTGGCTGGTCTGATCTGCTTCGGCTTCCAAAGCCCTTGCATGGGCCAAACCATCTTCGCGTGCCAGCAACGCTGAACGGGCCAAGTCTTCGCGTTTGTGATCGACTGCGGTCTTGGCCTTGACGGTCCAGCCTTGTGCATCCTCTTCAACCTGCCGTGCCTTGTCGGCAAGCTGAGCGGCCTTGCGCTGTGCCCTGGCGAGATCGCTGTGCAAAGCAACCAAGCTCTCTTCGATTTCCGTACGGAGCAGCCGCAGCATTTTCTGCGGGTTTCCGGCTTTCCCGACCAGAGTATCGAGATTGCTGGCAGCCAGTTCACGGATACGAACGGCAATATGAATCATGGAAATTGGCCCTTCTTCAATATTGAGCATCCTAAAACTATAGTAGAAACTTAAACAAAACAGAAATTTGCTTGTGAAAAGGATCCTCTGGTCGACGAATCCTGGCCCCGGTTCCATCTTCGGGGAGGAGTACTTCGCGTCTTTCCTACAGGCATTGCATTGATGCAGCATGCCGCCATGACCATTGCCCTGCCTCGCCGGCCTTCAATCATGTCGTCAATCATGTCACCGCTGCCGTTTGCTATGGGGCATATTTCCTTGCCCAGAACCCTGTTCCATGTGTTCCATCCTGTAGGATTTGGCGCTTGTCTGTTTCGCCTCAAGCGCCGGCGCTCGCGTCCGCTCACTTGGCTTCCGCGTATTCGGCGCGACGGCCAGTCGGCCTTGCGGTCGCTTGGTCAGCGACCGAATCCATTACAAACCCATTATGTTCTGCGCCGATGCTACGCATTCAGCTGGTATATCGCTTGCATTCCCCGCCTGAAACGCTATGTGCGCGCCTTCCCTGGCATAAGCTTTGGAAAACCGTGCGGGAGGCTCGCAGATGCAGGCCGCTGGACCGCTTAACATGAGAGCCGCCGCAAACCGTTCAGGCGAACGCGGTTCGACAGTGTGAAAGGAGGCCATCATGGCCAAGAAGATTGACGGCTATATCAAGCTGCAGGTGCCTGCGGGCATCGCCAACCCGTCGCCCCCCATCGGCCCTGCGCTGGGTCAGCGCGGCGTCAACATCATGGAATTCTGCAAGGCCTTCAATGCTGCGACCGACAGCATGGACAAGGGCATGCCGATCCCGACGATCATCACGGTCTATGCCGACCGTTCGTTCACTTTCGTCACCAAGACTCCTCCGGCGAGCTTCCTCATCAAGAAGGCGGCCAAGCTGAAGTCGGGCTCGAAGGAGCCGGGCAAGGTTTCGGCCGGAACCATCAAGCGTTCCGCACTGTCGGAAATCGCAGAGATGAAGATGAAGGATCTCAACGCGAACGATATCGAGCAGGCAACCAAGATCATCGAAGGCTCTGCCCGTTCGATGGGCCTCGACGTGGTGGAGGGCTAAGACGATGGCAAAGCTGACCAAGAAGCAGAAGAACCTGGCCGAGCTCGATCGTGAGAAGCTCTACAGCGTCGACGAAGCACTCGCCACGCTGCGCCAGTTCAAGAGCAAGTTCGACGAGACTGTCGAAGTCGCGATGAACCTCGGCGTCGATCCGCGCCACGCCGACCAGATGGTCCGCGGCATGGTCTCGCTGCCTTCGGGCACGGGCAAGGAAGTCAAGGTTGCGGTATTCGCCAGGGGCGACAATGCCGACAAGGCGCTGGCCGCCGGTGCCGACAAGGTTGGCGCCGAAGACCTGATGGAAGACATGCAGGCCGGCAATCTCGATTACGACCGCGTGATCGCAACGCCCGACATGATGGGTGTCGTCGGTCGCCTCGGTAAGGTTCTCGGCCCCAAGGGCCTGATGCCGAACCCCAAGCTGGGCACCGTCACGCCGAATGTGGAACAGGCCGTGAAGGACGCCAAGGGCGGCCAGGTCGAATTCCGTGTCGAGAAGATGGGCATCATCCACTCCGGCATCGGCAAGCTGTCGTTCAAGGATGACGACCTCAAGGCCAACTTCAAGGCACTGACCGAAGCCGTGGTGAAGGCCAAGCCTTCGGGCGCCAAGGGCAAGTATGTGAAGAAGATTTCGCTGACCAGCTCGATGGGCCCCGGCCTCAAGGTCGACCTCGGCGAAGTCGAAGGCGCGTAAGCTGCCGGCGCGATAGCGTCTGCGCGCTATCGCTCGAAGCGAAACAAGAAAAGGGCCGGGGGAGCGATCCTCCGGCCCTTTTGTATTGCGCGATTAAGAATGCCTGTCTTAGGGTGGATGGAACGTCCGAAATCGGGTCGCTAGCGGACCTTCAAATGCCGCCCAGAGTGAAATCCAGGCCGTTTTCGCCAAGTGCATCGCACAGTGCGCTAACGCAGCTCTTCAAATCGGCCTCGCTCGTCGAGCGCACCACGAAATTCGCACCCACGCGCCCTTCGCGAAAGAATGGATAGGAGCCGATCTGACAATTTTCATGCGCCTGTTCGACCTGACGCAACAAGGGCGCAACTTCGCTTTCGGGAGTCCAGCAGCCGATCGTTTCGCTCAGCAGTGGCGCGCCGCCTTCCAGCTCGCCCGTCAGCGCGTCGAGCATTCCCGCGGTGATATGCGGCACGCCCGCCATCAGGAACAGATTGCCCAGCCGGATGCCGGGCGCACCCGACATGCGGTTGGGGATCAGCTCCGCACCTTCGGGTACGCGGGCCATGCGTAGCCGCGCTTCGTTGATCCCGCCCTTGTCGGCATAGTAGCGTTCGAGAATTGCGCGCGCGGTCGGGTGGACCACGACTTTGACGCCCAAGGCCTTCGCCACGGCGTCGACGGTGATATCGTCATGCGTCGGGCCGATGCCGCCGGTGGTAAACAGGTAATCATTCGCAGCGCGCAGGGCGTTGACCGCCTCGACGATCCTTTCCTCGATATCGGGCACCACGCGCACTTCCGACAGGCGGATGCCTTGCACCTGCAACCAGCTCGCGACCTGTGCGATGTTCTTGTCATGCGTGCGACCAGAGAGAATCTCGTCGCCGATCACGACGAGGCCCGC
>NZ_JBNKWF010000012.1:0-94387 GCF_050299635.1 Altererythrobacter sp. | reverse complement strand
AGCGGGGCAGGCGCGAACGAAATATGTCATTCGTCCATGGTGATATGTCGATTGCCGGGAAGCAAGCCGGATCAGCGCCTGTTCATATAGCCTTCATGTTTACAGACGTAGTCGAATTGACTACAGACGTAATCAGTAACGCAATTCGCGATAGAGGGAGGGTCTCTTGGCGGCAGGCGACGAAGGCAAACCGGAACGGATCAGCGAAGCCGAACACGCGGTGATGGAGGTCCTGTGGGCAAAAAGCCCACTGACCGCCGCCGACGTGTGCAAGCAGGTCTGCGACACGCGGGGCTGGAGCCTCGCCACGGTCAAGACATTGCTCAGTCGCCTCGTCGCCAAGCAGGCAATCGATGCGCAACCAGACGGTCGTCGCTATCAATATGCACCGCTGATTGCCCGTGCGGACTATGTCGGCGGGGAATCGCAGCGCCTGGTCGATCGCCTGTTCGGCGGCCGCCCCGCATCGCTTTTCGCGCATCTCGCCCAGCATGAAGCACTGAGTGACGCCGATCTCGCAGAGATCGAAGCTCTCCTGAAGGAGCTCAAGCAATGATGGACTGGCTGCTTGATACCATCGTGTGGACCGCGGCGCTGATTGCGCTGGTCCTTGTTCTGCGCCGCCCCGTGGCGCGCTGGTTCGGTCCGCAAGTGGCCTACGCATTATGGGCCATGCCGATCCTGCGGCTTGCCTTGCCGCCCATAGAGCTTCCAGCCTGGATGGCTCCAGTACCCGCACTGGAAACCCTGCCGGTCACGGCAGACGCGCAAATGGTGCCAATCACATTTCTTGCCGAACCCGCGATCCAGTCCGCACCCGAGCCCACATCCTGGCTCGCAAATCTGCCGCTCACCGAAATCGCGGTATCGGCTTGGCTCATCGGCGCAGCGGTGTTTCTGTTCGTGCGCTTCAACGGCTATTTCCAGATGCGCGGCGAAATGCTCGATGGCGCGCGCGAAGTTGGCCGGGCAGGTAAAGTCAGGCTGGTCGAAACCCCTGCCACCACCGCGCCCCTTGCATTCGGTCTTCGCGACAAGGTGGTCGCATTGCCGGTCGGCTTCATGGCGCATTACGATCGCCAATCGCGCGACCTGGCGCTGGCGCATGAACTCTCGCATCACAGGGGCGGCGACTTGCTGGTCAATTTTGTCGCGCAACCGCTGTTCGCGATGCACTGGTTCAATCCGCTCGCACAAGTTGGCTGGCTGGCTCTGCGACGCGATCAGGAAGCAGCCTGCGATGCCCGCGTCATCAGTGAGCGAGATGCGGAAGAACGCGCCACCTATGCCAGTGTCATCGCCGGTTTCGCAGCGGGGCCCCATGCCGCGCTGGCGGCGCCTATGGCCTGCCCCATACTCGGTGAAAAATCGATAATACAAAGACTGAGGAGCTTGAAGATGAATGAATATTCGGCACGCCGCAGGCTGGCTGGACGCGGGCTGATTGTCGCTGCGCTGGTCGCCCTGCCTCTCACGGCATCGATTTCTTATGCAGAGGTGCCTGCTCCTCCCGAGCCGCCCGTAGCACCAAGTGCGCCGGTAGCGCCGGTAGCGCCCGTTCCGCCGACACCGCCGGCAGCCCCCGATGCTCCATTGCCTCCTGTTCCGCCGGCACCTCCTGCTCCGGTCGAATTCCAGGCGGCAACCGAAGTCGTCGCTCCTGAGGATGGCAAGGACATACGCAAGGAGCGCATTGTCATCCGCAAGGTCCACAGCGACAGGGATAGCAGCGCCGACACGCGGCATGTGCACCGCGAGTTCCGGACCGATACAGATGCCAGGATGTCCAGGGAAGAGCGCGAAGAGATGTTGCGTGACCTGCGCGAAAGCCTGGCCGAGATGGATCTGGAACTAGCCGAGGCGAAGCAGGAGATGCACATTGCCTTGATGGAACTGGACGATGCCAGGGACGGCCTGACCAAGATCAAGGTTACCTGCAAAGGTGGCGGCGAGGGCGTCGAGCTCCGGATGAAAGATGGCGAGACTGTCTCGCGCATCTGCACCAGCGAGATCATGGCGAGCGCGCTGGCCGGCATCAAGGAGGCACGCAAGCACATTTCAGAAGACGGTCAGATGCCGGAAGACATTCGGGCCGATGTACTGAAGTCGCTCGATGAGCAAATCGCGAAGATGAGCAGAAAAGCAAGCTGAACCTGGTTCCCCACAGACGGTTCTGATGCTGGGGTGGAGGGCTTTGCTCTCCGCCTCTTTCTTTGGGTTACGTCCTGCGGAAGAAGTTCATCTGCAATTCAGTTCATCGCTCATACCGCACGGTTCATCGTCCAATCAGGGAGATGAACAATGACGCGAGAACGATCCCCCGGAATGAAACTGCTCTTCGCTGCGCTAGTCGGCGTAGCGCTGATCATTCCGCTCATAATGGTCTATGGCCTTGTCAGCGACAGGCAGCATCAGGCCAGAATTGCGCAGGATTCGATCGCGGCAGGCTGGGCGGGAAGCCAGATCGTTTCTGGTCCCATCCTCGTCATTCCCTATACGGATGAACGCGTAACCACCGAAGTTGTTGAAGGGCGCAAGGTCACACGCACGGTCAAGGTGCGCGACGAACTGTTTCTCTCTCCCGAAAGGCAGTCGGTCGATACGAGGATCGACCCTGAGGTGAAAAAGCGCGCCATTTACGAGACCGTTACCTATTCCGCCGCGCTTTCTGGCACGGCGCAGTTTGTCCTGCCGGAAGACCTCAAGCGCTACGGGATCGCGCGCGATCAACTCCTGCTCGGTGAAGCGCAGATACGCTTGGGCATGTCGGATCCGCGCGGCCTGCAGACCGACGCCAAGTTGAGCGTGGGCGGCAAGGAACTGACGCTGGAGCCGGGAAATGGCGTTGCGGCTAGCGGCGGTTCTGGTGTCCATTCCAATTTCGACTGGTCGAGCGGCGAACCTCTGGCGCTGCAATGGTCCTACACCTTGCGCGGCAATCGCACGCTGAGCCTGGTGCCGCGGGGCAAGGATACAAGCTGGAGCGTCAAGTCTCCCTGGCCGCATCCCAGCTTCACGGGCAGTTTCCTGCCTTCGCCAGAAGATCAGAAGGTTTCGGCAGACGGGTTTGAAGCGAAATGGTCGGTGTCCAACCTCGCACTGGGGCAGGCGCAATTGCTGAAGCAAGATCCCGGCGCACCAATGATTGCCGATGAAAGCATGGGCCGCGTGGAAATCTACGCTTCGCCCGATATGGCTGCAGGCGCAAGCCAGAGCCTGGCGGCCACCATCCGTCTGGTCGAGCCGGTCGATCTCTACAGCCGCGTCGACCGTGCGGTGAAATACGGGTTCCTTTTCATAGGCTTCACCTTTCTCACCTTCCTGATGTTCGATGTCGTCGGCGGGGCGAGGGTGGCCGCGGCCGAATATCTGCTGACGGGCGCAGGCCTGGTGCTGTTCTTCGTGATGCTGCTCGCATTTGCGGAGATGGTTGGATTTGCCCTGGCCTATCTGCTGGCGAGTGGTGCAATCATCGGATTGCTGACGAGCTACAGCGCGGCGGTTCTGGCTAGCTGGAAGCGCGCACAAGTGGTCGGCGCACTGCTCGTGGGGCTCTACGCACTGCTCTACGTCCTGCTGAACCTCGAAGCATGGTCGCTCGTCATCGGATCGGTACTGCTGTTCGCGGCTCTTGCAGGCGTGATGTATGCCACGCGCAAGATCGACTGGTCCGGTGTCCGGCCGGGCCGGGAGGACGAGGCTTATAGCTGACGTCCATACCGGTGCGTGACACTGGCGCAGGTTCTGGCCCCGGGTTGCCTTGAGTGCAGCCCGGGGTCAGTCTGTCTTAACCCACGTCGAAATAGCCGTCACACGCCGTATCATTCGCACTCTTCATGCCAAGCCGCAGGGCTTCCATCCGCTGTGCGCTGCTGCCATGCGTGAAGCTTTCCGGGCTCACGCGCTGCCCGGCATTGCGCTGCAAGGTATCGTCGCCAATCGCGCTGGCGGCCTGCATACCTTCCTCGAAATCGCCTTGTTCGATGAGGTTCTTGTTCTTGCCGGCCCAAACGCCCGCATAGCAATCGGCCTGTAGCTCCATCCGCACCTGCAACTCGTTGGCATGACGCGGATCCTGCTGCTGCAGGCTGCGCACCTGATCGGCCAGGCCGGTCAGTTTCTGGATATGGTGCCCATATTCATGCGCGATCACATAATAGCGCGCAAAATCGCCGCGTGCGCCCAGCTGGCGCGCCATCGTGTCGTAAAAACTGGTGTCGATGTAGATGACTTCGTCCGCCGGGCAGTAGAAAGGCCCCGCCGCCGACGAAGCGCTGCCGCAGCCATTGGTCGAAACACGGCCATCACGATAGAGATCGAGCTGCGGATCCCTGAATGTGATTCCTGCCCGCTGGAATTCCGGCGCCCAGGTCTGGTTGAGCGACTGCAGCGCGTTGCAGGCTTCGTTTGCATAGGGGCCGCTGTTGCAAATCTGCTCTTCGGTCAGATCGCTTTGCTGCGTCTGGCCGGGTGCGGTCTGTTGCTGCACGCCTTCGACCACACCGATGGTCTGCATCGGATCGATCCCGAATGCCAGCGCGGCGACGAGCGCGATAATGATCGTGCCGCAACCGATTCCGCCGGCGCGGCCGCCCGGCATGCGCCGACCGCCGCCGCTTGAACGGACGCGGATATTCGAGGTATCGAATGGATTGAGGCGCATTCTGTCGTTCCCTCTCTAAATATGATCCTGGCACGCTTTACGCTGGACACTTGCGTCAGCGAAGGCAAAAGCAAGCCCGGCTAAGGTCTTAACATGCAGGAGCAGGAAATGAACCTCAATGGCAAGCGTGCACTGGTGACTGGCTCGACTTCGGGAATCGGGCTTGCGATCGCTCGCGCGCTGCATGCCGAAGGGGCGGACATCGTGCTCAACGGCTTCGGCGACGAAGCCGAGATTGCCGCGCTGTGCAAGGAGATGGGGGCCAAATATAGCGCCGCCAATCTGCTCGATACGGCTGAGATCGAAGCGATGATGGCCGAAGCAGGTCCGGTCGATATCCTCGTCAACAATGCCGGGATGCAATTCGTCTCGCCGGTCGAGGAATTTCCGGTCGACAAATGGAACGCGATCATCGGGCTCAATCTCAATGCCGTGTTTCACACCACGCGGCTCGCCGTCCCGGCGATGAAGGAAAAGGGCTGGGGGCGCATCATCAACACCGCAAGCGCCCATTCGCTCACCGCTTCTCCGTTCAAGAGCGCCTATGTCGCATCGAAACATGCCGTGGCCGGTTTTACCAAGACTATCGCGCTGGAAATGGCGCAGAGCGGGGTGACGGCCAATTGCATCAGCCCCGGCTATGTCTGGACGCCTCTTGTGGAAGGCCAGATCCCCGACACGATGACGGCGCGCGGATTGAGCCGGGACGAAGTTATCAACGATGTGTTGCTGGCGAAGCAACCGACCAAGAAATTCGTTCAACCAGAAGAGGTTGGTGCGCTTGCAGTCTTCCTTTGCCGCGAAGAAGCGGGCAATGTGACCGGCGCAAACTGGAGCATAGACGGGGGATGGACGGCCGAGTGACGCGAGGGCGGGCTTTCAGATGGGGGGGAGCCCGCAAATGGCTGGCCTGCGGGGCGGTACTGCTTCTCAGCGCCTGCGCCACGATGTTTGCAGGCGGTGTATCCAAGAAGGAATTCCTGTCGATCGAAAATGCCGTCTCCGGCCATATCGCGCATCTCGCCAGCGACGAGTTCATGGGGCGGCGGCCCGGAACTGACGGAGAGCGCCTGACTCTTGACTACATGGTCCGCCAGCTGGCGGCTTACGGGCTCGAGTCCGGCACCAACGATCCTGCCAATCCCTGGCTGGCTCCGGTCACCCTGATCAGCAACACACCGATCGAAGGCCGCGTCGAACTGAAGGTCGGACGCAAGAGGTTCGTTTTGCCTGAAGGCGATGCTGCGGCGTTTACCACGCGCCGCCGCAGCCTGGTCGATGGCGGTGAAGTCATCTTTGTCGGATGGGATGCCGACAATGTGGCGGACGACCTGGTGAAGGGCCGGGTCGTGCTGATGGTCTCGACACGGGGTCGCAACCGGGATCGCCGCGACAATATATTCGAAAAGGGCGCTTCGGCGGTGATCTCCGTGGTTGGGAACCGCGAAGATCTGGAAGATGTAAGGCAGTTCAGCGGCGGGGAACGCCTGCTGTTGCCCAGCGAGGAGCGTGACGTACTCAACGCTTACGTGACAGAAGCCGCCATTGCTGACGCATTGGGCAAATCGCGTTGGGACAAGCTGGTCGCTGCATCAGAATCGGACGATTTCGAGCCTCAGCTTCTCAAGGTACTGGCTACAGTCGAAGCTAGCTCAGCGCAGCGTGAAGTCGTGTCGCACAATTTGATTGGACGCTTGCCGGGCAGGATACCGCAATCTGGCGAAGTCTTGCTGCTTGCGCATTGGGACCATTTCGGCACCTGCGGCGCGGAAGCCGATGCGGACAGGCTCTGCAACGGAGCGGCGGACAACGCCAGCGGCGTAGCCGTCATGCTTGAACTGGCGCGCCGCCTGGCAGAACATGGCCCTTATGACCGCGACGTCTATGTCTTGGGGACGACCGCTGAGGAATGGGGGCTGCTGGGCGCCAAGGCCTTCGTCGAAGATCCGCCGATGCCGCTCGATTCCATTGTCGCAGCGTTCAATTTCGATACCGTGGCCATTGCACCTGTTGGCGCTCCCGTTGGTTTTGTGGGCGAGGGGAGAACGCCGCTCGATGGCGTGATTGCCGAAGTCATGAGTGAAATGGGCCGGACATTGGGTTCGCGCGTTCTGGCAGAGCAGTACCTGCAGCGGCAGGACAGCTGGGTGCTGTTGCAGCGCGATGTGCCGGCTGTCGCGCTTTCCAATGCCTTTGGCGACGAAGGCGCGCTAAATCCTTACCTCAAGACGCGTTATCACCGCGCGAGTGACGAGATTGCCGGGATCGAACTGGGCGGTGCAGTTGAAGATCTTCTCTTGCACGAGCGAATCGTCAGGCGGCTCGCCAATCTGGCCACCTATCCCGCGACAGGCGAATAAAGGCTCCAACCCCTCTAGCCCGCGCTGAAATGTGCGGTTACATGGGCCGCCACGAATCTCCGGAATAGAAAGTGGCAACTATGGACATCCCCCTCGGCCTTACATTCGATGACGTGCTGTTGCGTCCGGCCGAAAGCGAGGTCCTTCCCTCGATGGCGAATACCTGCACGCGGCTGACGCGTGAGATCGGCCTCAATATCCCGATCATCTCGGCGGCAATGGATACTGTTACCGAGGCCGATATGGCGATCGTGATGGCGCAGCTCGGCGGTATCGGCGTGCTCCACCGCAATCTTGAGGTAGAGGAACAATGCGCCGCAGTCCGCGCGGTAAAGCGGTTCGAAAGTGGCATGGTGGTCAATCCGATCACCATCGGCCCCGATGCTACGCTGGGCGAAGCGCAGGAGCTGATGACGCAAAACCGCATAAGCGGCATCCCCGTTACCGATCTGGCGGGCAAGCTGGTCGGTATCCTCACCAATCGCGATGTTCGTTTTGCGGAAAACCCGCTGCAGCCGGTGCGCGAACTGATGACGACGGAAAACCTGGCCACGGTTCCGCTCGGCACTGGACAGGAAGAGGCGCGGCGCCTGCTGCACCAGCGCCGGATCGAAAAACTGCTGGTGGTCGATGACAACAATCACTGCGTCGGCCTCATCACCGTCAAGGATATCGAGAAGGCCGTCACCTATCCCGACGCGACCAAGGATGCCGCAGGGCGCCTGCGCGCGGCGGCAGCCACAACAGTGGGTGACAAGGGCTTCGCGCGGACCGAGGCGCTGGTCGATGCTGAAGTTGACGTGGTCATCATCGATACCGCGCATGGCCACAACAAGGATGTCGCCCGCGCGGTCGAACGCGCCAAGGCACTTTCCAACTCGGTCCAGATCGTTGCCGGCAATGTCGCCACAGCTGAAGCGACGCGTGCGCTGATCGATGCCGGTGCCGATGCGGTCAAGGTTGGTATCGGGCCGGGTTCGATCTGCACCACGCGCGTGGTCGCAGGCGTAGGCGTGCCGCAGCTGACCGCGGTGATGGAATGCGCCGAGGAAGCCGCAAAGTCAGGCGTCCCGGTGATTGCCGACGGTGGGCTTCGCACCAGTGGCGATGCGGCCAAGGCGCTCGCTGCGGGTGCTTCTAGCGTCATGATCGGTTCGATGCTGGCAGGCACGGCCGAAAGCCCCGGCGAAACCTTCCTCTACCAAGGGCGCAGCTACAAGGCCTATCGCGGCATGGGTTCGGTCGGTGCAATGGCGCGTGGCAGCGCGGACCGCTATTTCCAGCAAGACGTTTCCGCGATGAAGCTCGTTCCCGAAGGGATCGAAGGGCAGGTGCCGTTCAAGGGCCCCGCTTCGGACGTGATCCATCAGCTGGTGGGCGGGATCAAGGCGGCGATGGGTTATACCGGCTCGGCCACGATCGAAGACTTGCGCACCCGCGCGAAGTTTGTTCGCATCACCAATGCCGGCCTTCAGGAAAGCCATGTGCACGATGTCTCCATCACGCGTGAGGCACCGAACTATCCGACCCGCTAGAACCGGGCCGGTCAATTGACCCCGGCGGCACGCGTCCAGGCGGCGATAGAGCTGCTCGATGCGATCGTGGATGCGGCGCAGCGCGAAGGCGCGCCTGCAGACCGGCTGATCGCGGATTACTTCCGCCAGCGCCGCTATGCCGGGTCGAAAGACCGGCGCGCAGTGCGCGAACTGGTCTACCGCGCGATCCGGGTCTGCAGCGAGGTTCCTCAGTCCGGGCGGGCTGCGATGGGCGCATTGGGCGTGGAAGACGAAGCGATCCTCCAGCTTTTCGATGGGTCAAATCATGGCCCGGCCCCAATCGGCAATGGTGAGATATTTGCCGAGCCCGGCATCGCGCCGGCGTGGCTGGTCGAGCAGATGGCGGCTTCGGGGATCGAAGGCGAAGAGCTCACTGCGTTGATGGACCGCGCTCCGCTCGATCTGCGTGTGAACGCGCTCAAATCGGACAGGGCCGAGATCGATCTTCCGATTGAAGGCTCTCATATCGCATCATTTCAGGGCCTGCGTTTTCCGGCAGGAACAGCGGTCGAACAATGGCCCGCCTATCGCGACGGCATGATCGAAGTGCAGGACCTTGGCAGTCAGCTCGCCTGTCAGGCCAGCGGCACCAAGCCTGGCGAGACTGTGATCGACCTTTGCGCCGGGGCAGGGGGCAAGACGCTGGGACTCGCCGCTCAGATGCGGAGCGAAGGGCGGCTGATTGCGTGCGATATCGACCGCAGGCGGCTATCCAAGCTCGGTCCGCGTGCTGAGCGCGCTGGAGCAGGGCTGATCGAGACGCTGCTGCTCAATCCGGGCAAGGAACTCGACATGCTCGGAGATTTGGCAGGGCAGGCCGATTGCGTGATGGTCGACGCGCCCTGTTCGGGCACCGGCACATGGCGGCGCAAGCCCGAAGCCAAATGGCGTTTGACGCCTGAGCGCCTGTCGCGATTCTCGGCTGCGCAAGACAATCTGCTCGACATCGCCGCAAAGCTCACCAAACCCGGCGGGCGCATCGCCTATGTCACCTGCTCCTTGCTCGATGCCGAGGGCAAGGACCGGATCGCCGCCTTCCTGCGCCGGAATCCGGGCTGGAACCCCTTGGAGCCAGGCCTTTCGCTGGGCCGCATCCACGGGGCAGGAATCCGCCTCACTCCGTACCACGACGGTACGGACGGCTTTTTTATCGCCATCCTGGGTTCATCCTGTTAGGCATAAAGATTATGGCTGAGCCTTCACCCAACCGGATGGCTGCCTTCAAGGAGTTGCTCATGCGTTTCGCGCCTGCCGCCGCTGCCCTTTCACTGGTTCTGGCGTTGAACGCCAGCGCGGGAATCGCGGGCAGCCGCGATGCCAAACCGCGTGCGGCCATGCTGGTTGCCGAGGGACGTGCCGCACTCGCTTCAGGCAAGGCGCAGGCGGCAATCGACGCGTTCGAAGCCGCATTGGCGGTGGATCCCTCCTACACACCGATCTTCCTTGACCTTGCGGAAGTGGCCCGTGTCGAAGGCCTGCAAGGCAAGGCGATCCGTTACTACCGTGAAGCTCTGGTCCGTGATCCGGGCAATCTGGCCGCGATTTCGGGCGAGGGCGAAGCACTGGTCGAAAAGGGTGCGCTGGAAAAGGCCAAGCGCAACCTCGCGCAGCTCAAGAGCATGTGTGGCGCATCCTGCCCGGAAACGCTCGCGCTTCAGGACCGGATCTCGCGCGTCGGGCAGACCCGCATGGCGGTGGAAGGTGTTGGCGGCAGTGGATCGGTCAGCCAGAACTGATCGGCGTTCAAATCAGAGCGCGAAATTCTTCCAGCACAGTACGATAAACCCCTTTCTTGAAGGGGATTATCAAGTCCGGCAGCAGGTCCGGAAGAACCCATTTCCAATCGCAGAACTCTGGCGGATCATGCGCTTCCAGATCGATATCGCTATCGCTCCCGCTGAAGCGCATCAGATACCAGAATTGCTCCTGCCCGCGGTATTTTCCGCCCCATAGCTTGCCGATCAGCTCGTCCGGCAAGTCGTAACGGATGGATTCGCGCGTGCGACCGATGATCGAGACGTGACGTTCGAGCACGCCGGTCTCTTCGGCCAGTTCACGCATGACCGCTTCGTCGAGTTCCTCACCCTTGTCCACGCCGCCTTGCGGCATCTGCCACCAGTCGCCTTCCTTGGTGTCGATACGCTTGCCGACGAAAGCATTGCCCGCCGTGTTGACCAGCATGACACCCACGCAGGGGCGATAAGCAGTTGGCATCTCCGTGCTGTTCATCAGGCGCGCCCCAACATCAGCTTCATCGCAGCAAATATGCGTTCAAGATCGACTTGTGCGCTCGGCACCGCCTGCCGCAGATTGGTAAAGCTGTGCGTGAGTCCTTTCATCTCAAGGAAAACATGGTCGACGCCCGCAGCGGCAAGCGCGGCACCATAATCGCGGCCCGAATCGCGAATCGGATCGAGGCTGGCAGTTGCCAGTACTGTGGGAGGAGTGCCCGCATGGTCGGATAGGATCGGGAAGGCGCGCGGATCTCCGCGAACAGGCTGGTAAGCAAGATCGAAGAATTCGATCGCGTCCTTGGTCAGAATAAATCCCTCGGCAAACTCCTTGATGCTGGTCGATCCGATCGCGTCGCTCGCGAGCGGAAAGATCGGCACCTGCAGAACAACGGGGACATCGGCCGGATTGGCAGACAATTGCTGGGTCACGACGATGGTGGCGTTGCCGCCCGCGCTATCTCCGATGGTGACGATGCCAGTGGCGGTCCTGCTCAATGCTTCCGGATTGCTTGCAATCCACCGCGCGGCGGCTTCGCAATCGTCGACCGACGCGGGGAAGGGGTGCTCCGGCGCGCGGCGATAGTCGACTGCAACCACCGGAAGGTCCATCTGAGCGGCGATTTCCGTGCAGAGATTGTGATGCGTCTCCAGATCGCCGATCACATAGCCACCGCCGTGGAAGAAGACGATCACCGGTCCCGGCTCGCGGGATTCGCGTGCATCATAGAGCCTCAGCGGGATTTCGCCGCCGGGCCCGGGGCAAGTGAGGTCCTGAATCACCGCGAGTTCGCGCGCCGGCCGGTCGGCCATTGCGTGGATTGCGACATAGCTCGCGCGCGCCTCATCCAGCGTCATTTCCGAAAGGGCAGGTCCACCAGCTTCCTCCAGAAGTTTCAGCAAGGATTTCACGTCTTCACGGATGAAGGGCTCGCTATTGCCCATAATAATCTGTCTCCCTTTGGTTCTTTTCACAGATTAGGGTGCAAAGCTGGGCATTTCCACTCGACATTTTGCAACTCTAGGAGAAAAACTTCATTGCGGGGGGAAGCGAGGCCCCATAGGTGCACGCTTCGATTGAACAGGTGCCGCGCGGACGGCACCGCGAAAAGGAAAGCTGATGGCTACTCAAGCCGTGGATACAACGCCCGACGGGGCGCCTTCCCAAACTCCGGATGCAGTTGTTGTTCGATTTGCGGGCGATAGCGGTGATGGCATGCAGCTTACGGGCGGGCAATTCACTCTCTCGACGGCACTGGCTGGCAACGACCTCGCGACGTTCCCCGATTTTCCGGCAGAGATTCGCGCGCCGCAAGGCACGCTGTTCGGCGTATCTGCCTTCCAGATCAATTTCGGCAGCCGCCAGATCAGCACCGCGGGCGACGCGCCTGACGTATTGGTGGCGATGAACCCGGCGGCACTCAAGGTGAACCTGCCCGCGCTCAAGCCCGGCGGCCTCATCATTGCCGACACTGGCGAGTTCACCAAGCGCAACCTCGACAAGGCGAAGTATGAAACCAGTCCGCTGGAAGACGGCAGCCTGGCAAAATACGATGTGCTGGCCTTCGATATCAGCGCGCTGACGATCGAAGCGGTCAAACCCTTCGGCCTTGGCAACAAGGATGCGCTGCGTTCCAAGAACATGTGGACGCTGGGCCTGGCGCTGTGGATGTTCGACCGTCCGCGCGAACCGATCCAGGAATGGCTCAAGGCCAAGTTCAAGAACAAGCCCGAGATCGCGGAGGCCAACATTGCCGCGCTCAATGCAGGTCATGCCTATGGCGAAACCGCCGAACTCGCGGGCCCGCTCAAGCAGGTCCATATTCCGGCCATGCCCAGCGAACCGGGGCTGTATCGCACCATCACCGGTGCCGAGGCGGTCTCGCTCGGTCTGGTAGCGGGCGCGCAGCTCGCTGAACTGCCGATGTTCTTCGGCGGCTATCCGATCACGCCAGCCTCCGCGATCCTGCACCACCTCGCGCGGATGAAGGAATACGGCGTCACGACCTTCCAGGCGGAAGACGAGATTGCCGCAATCTGCGCCGCTATCGGCGCGAGCTATGCCGGCAGCCTGGGCGTTACCTCGTCCTCCGGCCCCGGCATTGCGCTCAAGGGCGAAGCCATGGGCCTCGCAATCATCACCGAACTGCCGCTGGTGATCGTTAATTCGCAGCGCGGCGGCCCGTCAACCGGCCTGCCGACGAAGACCGAGCAGAGCGATCTCTACCAGGCGATCTATGGCCGCAATGGCGACGCGCCGATGCCGGTTATCGCCGCCAGCAGCCCCGCCGACGCATTTGAATGTGCGATCGAGGCCTGCCGGATCGCGGTCGAATACATGACCCCGGTGATGCTGCTGACCGATGGCTATATCGCCAATGCGGCAGAGCCTTGGAAAGTGCCCGATCCCTCCAGCTTCGCATCGTTTCCGGCGAAGTTCCTGACCGAGAAGAACGGACCCGACGGCACTTTGCTGACCTACAAGCGTGACGAAAAGGGCGCGCGACCCTGGATCAAGCCCGGCACGCCAGATCTGATGCACCGCATCGGCGGGATCGAGAAGGACTCGCTCAGCGGCAATATCAGCTACGATCCGGCCAACCACCAGGCGATGACCAACGCACGCAAGGCCAAGGTTGACGGAATTGCCAATGATGTCCCCGCGCAGGGCTGCTGCTTGGGCGAACCGGGCGCGAAGCTGGCGGTGGTCGGTTGGGGATCGACCTATGGCCCGATCCACCGCGCGGTAACCGTCGCGCGCGAGAAGGGACAGGACGTCGCGCACGTCCATTTCCGCCATGTCTGGCCGATGCCCGCCAACACCGGCGATCTGCTGCGCAGCTTCGACAAGATTCTGGTGCCGGAAATGAACACCGGCCAGTTCAAGACCGTGCTGCGCGACCAGTTCCTGATCGATGCACAGCCGCTCAACAAGACAAGCGGCCAGCCATTCTATGTCCACGAGCTAACCGCCGCGATCGAGGAGGCGCTGTCATGAACGCACCAGCGAAGATCGAAACCACCCTCAAGGATTGGGAAACCGACCAGGAGGTGCGCTGGTGCCCGGGTTGCGGCGATTACGCGATCCTCAAGGCGGTGCAGCGTACCTTGCCCCAATTGGGCGCGGACCCCGCCAATACGCTGTTCATCAGCGGGATCGGCTGCTCGAGCCGCTTCCCCTATTACGTCGAAAGCTACGGCTTCCACACGATCCATGGCCGTGCGCCGGCCTTTGCAACGGGGGCGAAGCTCGCCAATCCCGATCTCGACGTATGGCTGGTGACGGGTGACGGCGACGGGCTTTCCATCGGCGGCAACCATCTGATGCATGTCCTGCGCCGCAACGTGAACATGCAGATCATGCTGTTCAACAACGAGATTTACGGCCTGACCAAGGGCCAGTTCTCGCCCACGAGCCGCGAAGGAACCAAATCCCCTTCGACGCCGCTGGGCAGCTATGACCATCCCGCGCGACCTGCGGCCTTCGCACTGGGCAGCGGTGCGCGTTTCGTCGCACGCGGTTTCGACGTGTCGAAGAATCTGCCGGATGTTCTCAAGGCTGCACATGCCCACCAGGGCGCGGCGTTCGTCGAGATCTTCCAGAACTGCATTGTCTACAACAAGGACGTGTTCAACGATTTCGCCGCTCCCAAGGGTGCGGAAGATCGCCAGCTCTGGCTGGAAGATGGCAAGCCGATGCTGTTCGGCAGCGAGAAGACTGGCGGCGTAAAGGGCATTGCGCTCGACAGGGATAATCTGTGCCTCAAGGTGGTCGACGTCGAGAATGACGATTGGGAAGCGGCGGGCGTGATCGTGCATGACGTGACCAACCGCTCGATCGCGCATATGCTGGTCGAACTGCCCTTCGGCCCGTTCCCGATGGCGCTGGGCGTACTCTATGACGATCCGCGCCCGACGTTCGAGAGCGCCGTCGCTGATGAACGCGAAAAGGCGACGACTGGCAAGGAAGCGAACCTCGCCAAGCTGCTGGGCACGGGCCAGACCTGGACGGTGGAGTAGGCTGGGCGGCTGATCGCGCTGAATGGACAACATTACCCATTCGCTCGTTGGGGCGCTGATCGGGCAAGCGGGCCTCAAGAAAAAGACCGGGCTGGCCATGCCCGCGCTGGTTATCGGTGCGAACCTGCCCGATGTCGATGCGAGGAACTTACCAGCGAGTGATTCGCTCTCAGATCGAGCACCGTTCGCCCTGAGCTTGTCGAAGGGCCGCAATTCACATTGAGTGTTGCGCCAGAAGAAAGAACGGGGCTTCGACAAGCTCAGCCCGAACGGGGACTATGATGTCAGATGTGCAACTGGTCTGGCTGCGGCGCGATCTGCGGATGGCGGACAATCCCGCGCTCTATCATGCTGCCCAGCAGGGCCCGGTCGTCGCGGTCTATGTCCTCGATGACGATTGCGCCAAGGATCACGCCTATGGTGGCGCCTCGCGCTGGTGGCTGCACCATTCGCTCGACAGCCTGTCGCGCAGCTTCGGGAAACGCAGCGCGCGCATCATCCTGCGGCGCGGGGACGCGGTGGATCAGCTTTGCCGCATCGCCAAGGAGGTCGGGGCAAACACCGTCCACGCCAATCGGCATTACGAGCCGTGGTGGCGAAAAGCGCAGGGCGAGTTGAAGGAGCGGCTCGAGCTGAAGCTCCACGATGCGAATTGCTTGCTGCCGCCCGGCGCGGTAACGACGGGAGCGGGTGATCCCTACAAGATCTACACGCCCTTCTCGAAAGCCACGCTCCAGCAGCTTCCGCCGCGCGATGTGCTGCCCGAACCGGAAGTGCTGTCATCTCCCGACAATTGGCCTGCCAGTGACACTCTGGAAGACTGGAACCCGCTTCCCCGACACCCAGATTGGGCAGAGGGAATGCGCGACTTCTGGCGGGTCGGCGAAGATGCAGCGCAGGAACGCCTGCAATGGTGGGCAGACTGCGTCGATGATTATGACGAGGCGCGCAATCTGCCTTCGCTCGACCGGACAGCGCGCCTCTCTCCCCACCTGCATTTTGGCGAGATCAGCGCAGCGCAAGTGTGGCACGCGCTAAGTGGCAAAGGCTCGCAAGGCTGGTGCACCTTCCAGAAGGAACTGATCTGGCGCGACTATGCCCAGAATGTAATCTGCCAGTTCCCGGATTATGCAATCGAGAACCACCGCAGCGATTTCGATCTGCTCCAATGGCGCGACCCTGCCTCTGACGAACCTGCCGGGCGCGAGCTCAAGGCATGGCAGCAGGGCCGCACAGGCTACCCGATCGTCGATGCCGGAATGCGCCAGCTCTGGCAGACAGGCTGGATGCACAATCGCGTGCGGATGATCGCGGCCAGCTTCCTCATCAAGCATCTGCTGATCGACTGGCGGCACGGCGAACGCTGGTTTTGGGATACGCTGGTCGATGCTGACTACGCCAGCAATGCCGTGAACTGGCAATGGGTTGCCGGAACAGGTGTCGATTCGAACATGTTCGTGCGGATCATGGCGCCGCTGAGCCAGAGCGAGAAATTCGATGCGGCAGGCTATATCCGCACCTACGTGCCCGAGCTTGCGCATCTCGACGAAGCGCGGATCCACGATCCGGAGGTGCATGGCTGCAAGCCTCAAGACTATCCGGCCAAGTTGATCGGACACAGGGAAGGGCGCGAACGCGCACTCGCGGCCTATCGGGAATTGAAGGCCCGCTGAACTTGCCCGGCGCGGATTGGCGCGCCATATGGACCTGCATGGCGACACAGGGGTTTAATCGCGGAGGGCAATTGCTTAGCGGGGGGGACCGCTTTGCCCGCAAGCCGGGGCTGCTTGCCCGGCTCGTCTCACCCGGCTTCCGCAAGATCCTGGACCGGGTGGACGCAGGGCTGGAACGCGGTTCGCTGCTGGCGCATCTACCCGATGGCACCTCACGTCTGCTGGGCGGCCGTGCGCCGGGCGTCGAAGCCGAATTGACGCTGAAGGACTGGCGCGGATTGCTGCGCCTCGCCACCAGCGGCTCGGTCGGCTGGTATCAGGCCTGGGAAGCGGATGAGTGGGAAAGCCCAGACCTTGTCTCGGTTTTTGCGGTCGTTTCGCAAAACGCGGCTCCATTGGGCGATGTCGGCCGCGCGAAAGGGCCGTTCCGGCTTGCCGCGCATTTCGCCCATCGCTTCAACCGCAACAGCAAATCGGGCGCGCGCCGCAATATCCAGGCGCATTACGACCTCGGCAATGATTTCTACCGCGCGTGGCTCGACCCGACGATGACCTATTCATCGGCGCGCTTCGATGGCGGGGATGACCTGGAACAGGCGCAGCGCGCGAAATGGGAAGCACTCTCCAGGCGGATCGGTGAACCTGCGACGGTGCTGGAGATCGGTTGCGGCTGGGGGTCACTCGCCAATCATCTGCAGCAGCGCGGCGCGCAAGTGACCGCGATCAGCCTTTCCGACGAGCAGCTTGCATGGGCGCGCGAGAGCCAGCACCCCGGGATCGATTTCCGCAAACAGGACTATCGCGACACGTCTGGCCAGTTCGATGCCATTGTGAGCGTCGAGATGGTCGAAGCACTGGGCCGCGAATATTGGCCCACCTTCATGGATTGCGTCGCACGTAATCTGAAACCCGGTGGGCGCGCGGCAATCCAGTATATCTCGATGCAGGACGATCTGTTCGATGCCTATGCCGCCAGTGCCGACTTTATCCAGGCCTATGTCTTTCCCGGCGGCCTGCTGATCCGCTCCAGCGAGTTCCGCCAGCTTGCGGAAGAAAGGGGCCTTAGCTGGGAAGACGAGGACGGGTTCGGCCTGGACTACGCCACGACGCTCGCACAGTGGCGCAAGAATTTCGATGCCGCCGTAACCGAAGGACGGCTGCCCGATGGCTTCGATGACCGCTTTGTCGGCTTGTGGAGGTTCTACCTCGACTATTGCGAAGGCGGATTTCGTGGCGGTTCGATCAATGTGCACCAGGTGACGCTGGTCAAGAGAGGGTGACAATGCGTTTGATGAAGGGGCTGACCGCACTGACTGCGGTGATGGCTGTGACCGGCTGTTCGACGACCTATTACGGCGAAGAGGAGCCGCAGGCCAATCCGACCGAAGCCGTCACAAATGTTACCCCGCCGCAGCGCGATCCCGCCGACTTGCAGGTGCTGTTCTGGAATGATCAGCAACGCAACGCTCGCTTTCGCCGGATGGAGGACTGGTTCGCCGGCCTCGAAGTTGCGCCCGGTGTCGAACCGAGGAAACTGGCGCATGGTAAGCCACTTTCCCCAAAGATTGCGGCGCAAATCCGCAGTTTCATGAAGGAAACCAACGCTACAGGTGTGATGGTCCTTGAAGACGGCCAGTTGCGATTCGAGGAATACCGCCTTGGCTTCGACAAAAGCCAACGCTGGACGAGTTTTTCGGTCGCCAAGAGCTTTACCTCTACGCTGCTTGGTGCAGCGGTACGCGATGGTTTTATCACCAGCCTGCAAGACCCGGTGACGAAATATGTTCATGGACTGGTCGGATCAGCCTATGATGGCGTGACTGTCGAACAGCTTGCCACAATGACGTCGGGCGTGGCGTGGAACGAGGACTACACAGACCCGAACAGCGATGTCGCAGCGACGAATCACTTCGTCCTGGAATACGGCGCTGACGCCATTGTCACACAGATGCGCGGGCTCAAGCGCGAGGCAACCGCTGGCGAGAAGTGGGTTTACAAGACCGGCGAGACAAACCTGCTTGGATTGGTGGTTGAGAACGCAGTCGGCCTGCCGCTGGCTGAATACGCCAAGAGCAAGATCGTCGATCCTGCCGGCTTCGAAGGTGGCATGTTCTGGATGACCGATCCGCGTGGCGGCAATATTGGCGGGTGCTGCCTGTCGCTGAGGCTAAGCGACTACGCAAGGATGGGCCAGTTCGTTCTGGAAGGCGGGCCGGATGTTGTCCCCGATGGATGGTTTGCAAAGGCTGGCGGGCCTCAGGTCAGCTTTGGCAAGGGCTTCGGCTATGGCTATCAGTGGTGGACCTATCCCGACGGCAAATTCGGGGCGCAAGGCATCTTCGGCCAGGCCATAACTCTCGTGCCCGAGAAGAAGCTCGTGGCAGCAATCGTCAGCAATTGGCCAACCGCAAGCAGCAACGAAACCCGAAAAAGGTGGGTGAAACTGATCGAGAAGGTCGCCGCTTCGAACTAGGGCCTGCGGCCCGCGAATCAGACCGCGGCGCGATAGATCCCTGTGTTGCTGTAGCGCTGCAGGATGTTGTCGTGCACGATCGGGCTCAGCAGCTCATTGAATGCGCAACCGACAATGCAGTTTTCCCACCACACGACCTGCGCCTGAAGCGATTCCAGGCCGGGCAGGGTGAGCCAGCAGACCTGGCCTTCATGCATCCGGTTGATCGACGATGCCGAAAATCCGGAAATCGAAAGGTCCTGAACTACGGTCTGGAAGGCGCGTCCACCCGATGCACGCAAATTCGCCGGAATGGAGAGTTTGGTGCGCGGTGAACAACGATCTTCTTGAGCGGCGATGTGATAGCGGTCGTCTGTCGTCTGCATGATGACTAAACCCGGGTAAGGTGTTGAACGGTCCATGCTTCCGGCCCACTGCCCGAAAGGTGACGATCATAGTGGCGAATGCCGCTTTCCAACCGGTTCTGAAATGTGATTAGCGCGAAATTAACCACGCGCTCCAGATTTGCGCCTTAGTCGACCCGTTCGCGGTGCCCCGCGGAAAACCCGTCTTCGCAAAGAGTTGCGATCCGTGCCGCGACCTCTTCGGGCGGTTTGACCGTTGCCGGATCCTCTCCCGGATAGGCGCGGGCCCGCATTGCCGTACGGGTCGCGCCGGGATCGACGATCGCGACTCTGATACCGCTCAGCTTTTCGACTTCCTGGCCATAGGATTCGAGAATGTTCTCGAACGCGGCCTTGGTCGATCCATAGGCTGCCCAATAGGCGCGCGGCTTTTCCCCGACGCTGCTGGTGAGGCCAATCACCCGTGCCGCCTCGGCGCGCTTCAGCATCGCGTCAAATCCTGCAAGCAATGCCTGTGTCGCCAGGACATTGATCGTCATGGCCTGGTTGAACTGCTTCGGATCGATCTGCGTAACCGGTGTAAGCTGTGGCAAATATGCTGCTGAAATAACCAGGAAATCGAGCGCATCCCAACGCGAAGAAACGGCCGCAGCAAGCCGCGACACCGAATCGGACTCGGTCAGGTCTAGCGGGGCGATGGTCGACGTCCCGCCATCGGCATGGATCTGGTCTTCGACCTTCTCGAGCGCTTTGACGTCACGCGCCGTCAGCACCACATGCGCACCTGCCTTGGCGAGCGCCACTGCGGTCGCAGCGCCAATGCCTCGGCTCGCGCCTGTTACGAGTGCGAGTTTTCCGGCCAAAGGGCGGTCGTCTGTCGGATTCTGATTGGGCATTACGCTGCCTTGTGATCGGCGAAGGTCAGTTGGGCGGATTTGGACTCGCTTGTCGCAAGGTCAGTCAGCGAAGTCGGATAGTCGCCAGTGAAACATGCGTCGCAGAATTGCGGGCATTTTGCGTTGCGATCTTTCGCACCGACCGCACGGTAAAGGCCGTCGATCGACACGAAGGCAAGACTGTCAGCCTTGATGAACTCGCGCATCGGCTCGACTTCCATTCTCGCGGCAAGCAATTTGGCGCGCTCCGGCGTATCGACGCCATAGAAGCAGCTATGCGCTGTTGGCGGGCTTGCGACACGAAAATGCACTTCGCTGGCACCAGCTTCGCGCATCATCTCGACTATCTTCATCGAAGTGGTGCCGCGCACGATCGAATCGTCGATCAACACGATGCGCTTGCCCGCGACCAGGCTGCGGTTGGCATTATGCTTGCGCTTCACGCCCGAATGGCGCGCACCGTCGGAAGGCTGGATGAAGGTTCGCCCGACATAGTGCGAACGAATAATGCCCAGTTCAAACGGCACGCCCGATTGATGGGCATAGCCGATGGCAGCAGGAACGCCGCTGTCGGGAACGGGCACGACCAGATCCGCGTCGACCGGGCTTTCGATTGCGAGCTGCTCGCCGATGGCCTTGCGCGCAGCATAGACCGAGCGGTTGGCGAAGATCGAATCCGGGCGGCTGAAGTAAACGTGCTCGAAAATGCATGGACGCGGCTGATGCTTGCCAAAGGGGTGGATCGATTCGATCTTCCCGTCGAAATCGACCCGGATCAGCTCGCCCGGTTCGACCTCGCGAACGAATTCAGCGCCAACCACGTCGAAAGCGACCGTTTCACTGGCGAAAGCGACGGCATCGCCCATCTTGCCCATCACGAGCGGACGAATGCCGAGCGGATCGCGGCAACCGATCATCCCTTCGGGCGTCATCACGATCAGCGAATAGGCGCCTTCGACAAGGCGCAAGGCATCGATCAGCCGGTCGATCATCGTCGGATAGCGGCTCGTCGCAACCAGATGGATGATGACCTCTGTATCCGATGTCGACTGGAAGATCGCGCCATGGCGAACCAATTCGTTGCGGAGGGTCTGTGCGTTGGAGATATTGCCATTGTGGGCGACCGCAAACCCGCCGCTGGCCAGATCGGCAAACAGCGGCTGAACGTTTCGCAGGCCCGATCCGCCGGTGGTCGAATAGCGCACGTGACCGCCAGCCATGAAGCCGGGCAACTCGCCAATGGCTTCGGGCGTTGAAAAGTTTTCCGCAACATGGCCAAGCCCACGCCGCGAATAGAATTCCTGCCCGTCATAGCTTGTGATGCCGGCCGCTTCCTGGCCGCGATGCTGCAGAGCGTGGAGACCAAGCGCAGTAGCAGCCGCGGCATCGGCGGCGTTTATCACGCCGAACACGCCACATTCCTCTCGCAGCTTGTCGCCGGAAAGATCGATAAACGGATGGGTGCAATTCATGGCCGTGCCTGTCCGCTGCGCCGCGCCTCAACTTCGGGTGGTCCAATGGCGATGTTACAGGAGGATTACAAGGACCAATCGAGGCCTGAAGCTGTGCAGTCCCAAGGTTTTCGCATTGCACCGGCCTTGGCCGCACCCTACAGCCCCTGTTCACCTTCCCTTGAGCAGAGCAATCGCGTTTTGATCCTCTCACCTTTCGAATGGATGATAGCCAAACGCTACCTCCTTCCCGGCAAGGGGGAGGCGTTCATTGCGCTCGTCGCGGGTATCAGCGTGGGCGTTGTCATGCTCAGCGTCGCCATGCTGGTCGTGGTCATGAGCGTAATGAACGGATTTCGCGCCGAATTGCTGGACAAGATCGTGGGCCTCAACGGCCACGCGATAGTGCAGGCCTATGGCGGGCGACTGGATGATTGGGAGAACGTGCTCCAGGAAGTCCGCAAGACTCCCGGCGTGGTCGAAGCCTCCCCATTGATCGAGCAACCCTTGCTGACCACTTTCAACGGTCGGGTCGAAGCGATCCTGGTGCGCGGCAATACCAAGCAAGATATCGAGAAACTGGGTGACAAGGTGCTGCTCGGCAATATTGCGGAGCTTCAGCCAGGCAAGGGCAACGTCGCCATCGGATCGCGTCTCGCGCAGAATATCGGCGCGCGAGTCGGCGACACGATCACCATCATCAATCCGGCGGGCCGCTCGACCCCGTTCGGCACTGTTCCGAGGCAGATCGGCTACCACGTCTCGGCCATTTTCGAAGTCGGGATTTATGATTACGACCAGGCATTCGTCGTCATGCCGATGCAGGACGCGCAGACACTACTGCTGATCGGCGACACAGTCGGCATGATCGAAGTGAAGGTGGATGATCCCGATAATGTCGGAGAGATCCTCGCCCCGGTGCAGGAAACCCTCGCTGGACGAGCGGTTGTGTCCGACTGGAAGACGATAAACGCATCGCTGTTCGAAGCGCTGCAGGTCGAACGGGTCGCCATGTTCTTTGCTCTCAGCTTCATGGTGCTGGTGGCAGCTTTCAACATTCTCTCCAGTCTTGTCATGCTGGTGCGCGCCAAGACCCGCGACATAGCGATCATGCGCACAATGGGCGCCACGCGGCGCAGCCTGATGAAGATCTTTGTCACCACGGGTTTCACCGTCGGCGCAATCGGGACCGTGGCCGGGCTCGTGTTCGGCTTCTTGGTGCTGTTCTTCAGACAGCAGATCGTGCGAGTGATTGAAGTGGTGACAGGACAGAACCTGTGGGACCCTTCGATCCGCTTCCTCTCGACCTTGCCGGCAAGGACCGATCCGGTGGAGGTCACGGGCATAGTATTGCTGGCGCTCACGCTGAGCTTCCTCGCCACGCTATATCCCGCATGGAAAGCGGCCAGCACCGATCCGGTACAGGTGCTGCGTTATGAATGACGGCAGCATCACTCCCGTCGTCCGGCTGCGCGACCTGCGGCGCAGCTTCCAACAGGGCGATACTACGATCGAAGTGCTGCGCGGCGTCGATCTTGACGTCATGCCGGGCGAGATCGTGGCGCTGCTCGGTCCTTCGGGCACCGGCAAATCGACCATGTTGCAGGCTGTTGGCCTGCTGGAAGGCGGGTTTAGCGGCTCGATTGCGATTGCCGGTATCGAAGCGAGCGAACTTCCATCAGACCGCCGCACGCAGATTCGGCGCGAGCATCTGGGCTTCGTATATCAATTCCACCACCTCCTGCCCGATTTCAACGCGCTGGAAAACGTGGTGATGCCGCAGATGGTCGCCGGAGCTGACCGCGCAGATGCCGATCGGCGCGCGGAAGAGCTACTTACGGCGCTGGGGCTGGGGCACAGGATGGATCATAGGCCGAGCCAGCTTTCGGGCGGCGAACAACAGCGCGTTGCCGTGGCGCGCGCCCTGGCCAACCGACCTACGCTGGTGCTGGCGGATGAGCCGACCGGCAATCTGGACGAGCATACTTCCGACCGCGTTCTCAGCCAGTTTCTCGAACTGGTGCGGGGCGAGGGGAGCGCAGCTTTGGTCGCGACGCATAACGAGAGACTGGCCAACAGGATGGATCGCGTTGTCCGCCTCCACGAGGGCGTGCTAAGGTAACCTTGTCAGTCACCACCAATGTGGTTTGCAAGCGGGAGAGCACAGGATGAGCGATCACCCCAGCACATTCAGTGGCAAGGATATGTCCTCCGGTAAAATTGAATGGGGCGATGGCGCCTCATTGCATCTGGCCAATGATGGGGCGGGCGTCTTCGATGCCGCAAAGGCGCTGCGACGGGCGACGCTGGGCGAGTTGGTCCGATATGTCATGATGCTGCCCGATGCCGAACGCCGACGCTACACGATCCAGAAAAGCGGCGACCATCGACTCTGCTACAGCGAGATCGCGGCCCTTGCTGCACGCGATGATTATCCGGGCTAGGCAAGTCCTCGCACTCTCGTCGAATGCTGGGCGCCTCTGATCCGATAGGGATTGATCCCTTGAGGGATAGCGGCCTCTCTGTTCTCTCCGAAAATGGGGGGAAATGACCATGATCGCCACATTTGCATCGCTCCTGATCCTGCAGGCCGCCAGCGCGCAGCCGCAGCCTGCCTCTCCGCCTTCGCCGCCCAACGGCTGCACGGGCGAACACTATCGCGAATTCGACTTCTGGCTTGGCGAGTGGGATGTCTATCGCGCTGGGACGGAAACGCTGGTCGCGCATAGCCTTATCGAGAAGCTCTATGCGGGATGTGCAGTGCGGGAAAACTGGATGCCGCTGAAGGGTGCGGGCGGAGGCAGCCTCAACGGATACGATCCGCAGAGCGGCGGGTGGAAGCAGACCTGGATCGGCTCCTCGCCGGGTCCGGTCTATTTCACCGGCGGCGCGACTGACGGCAAGATGGTGTTGACCGGCAGGTGGAAGGGCTCAGGCCCGAAAGGTGAAGACGGGCTGACCCGCATGACCTATTCGAAGTTGCCCGATGGCGCAGTGCGCCAGCACGGAGAGTTTTCAGCGGATCACGGCCTGACGTGGCAAACCACATTCGACCTGATATACCGGCCCCACAAGGAGGGGCCATGACCACAATTGCCGATTTTACCGTCACCACCAATCGCGGTGAGGAACTCAACCTGGCAGAAAAGAAGGGCAAGGTCCTGCTGGTCGTCAATACCGCCAGCAAATGCGGCTTCACCCCGCAATATGACGGGCTCGAGAAACTATTCGAACAATATCAGGATCGCGGCTTCGAGGTACTTGGCTTCCCTTGCAATCAGTTCGGCGCGCAGGAGCCGGGCAATGCGGAAGAAATCGCCGAGTTCTGCAAACTCAATTTCGGCGTCACCTTCCCGCTGATGCAGAAGATCGACGTGAACGGCCCCGATGCCTCGCCGCTGTTCGACTGGATGAAGAGCGAAGCAAAGGGAATCATGGGCACCACCGCGATCAAGTGGAACTTCACCAAGTTCCTGATCGATCGCGAAGGCAATGTCGTGCGGCGCTATGCCCCCAACGACAAGCCCGAGCGCATCGCCAAGGATATCGAAAAGCTGCTGTGAAGGGCAGGGCGGACTGACGAGTCTGCTTTTGCCGATGTTCGAGCGAAAGCGGACTTATCGCTAACGACCCTAATTGCTGACATGACGCATTACACGCTGACTGCTAGTAAGAGCGCATGCCGAAGGTGAACTTCAATACGAAACTGTCGTTGGCCGCTTTGATTGTAGCCACAGTCATCCTTGATGTCGCTTTCGGCTGGATGATTTGGATGACCTTCGCTTTCTTTGGAGTACAGTTGGACACCTTCCTTGTAGCGGCGTTGTTCGTTCTCCCTCCGCTCGCGGCCACACTATACTGCGTCAATCGAGCTCTTGCTGTCCGCAGGGGTGAAAATCTGAGAGTTTGAACCACCGCTTTCACCCAATTCTGGCCACAATCCCGCAATCAGGCCCAACCCAAAATCAGTCACCCGTCAGTTCTCCAGCCTGTGGAGAATTAACCCGCGGAAACGCTTCCGAATCGCGCGCAATTTCCTAGATTGAGGGCATGGCCTACGCCCCTTTCGTACCGCTGCGTGTTCTCTCTTCCTACTCGATGCTCGAAGGAGCCATCGATCCCAAGGCGATTGCCAAGCTGGCAAAGGAGCGTGGCTTTCCTGCGATCGCGATTTGTGACCGCAACGGGCTCTATGGCGCGGTCATGTTTGCCAATGCCTGCATGGCTGAAGGTATCCAGCCTATCATAGGCTCCCTGCTGGGCGTGGCGCGCGATGAAGAGGGCAAGCAGGTCGATTACCTGCCGCTCTTCGCTCAGGACGAGGCGGGGTACGACAATTTGTGCCATCTCGTGTCGAAGGCTCACCTCGATCGCCCGCTGGAAATGGAGCCGCATGTCCAACTCGGCGCTCTCGAAGGCCACACCGATGGCTTGATCGCTCTCAGCGGAGCAGGTGAGGGTGCGCTGACACGGCTGTTGGCCGAGGGCCAGTCCAGCCACGCAGAAGCCATGTGCGACAGGCTGCAGGCATTGTTCCCCGACCGATTCTACATCGAACTCGCGCGCAATGGCGATCCGGTGGCAGAGCGAGCGGAAAAGGCGCTGATCGATCTCGCCTATGCGCGCAACCTGCCGCTTGTCGCCACCAACCCGGCCAATTTCGCCGAACCGCATATGTTCAAGGCGCATGACGCCATGCTGTGCATTGCCAATTCAACGCATATCGAGGCAGAGGATCGCCCCCGCACCAACCGCCAGGCATTCGTGAAATCAGCCCCGATGATGGACGAGGCTTTCGCGGACCTGCCCGAGGCGATGCGGAACACGCTGGTGATCGCCCAGCGCTGTGCCTATGCGCCGCCTTATCGCAAGCCGATTCTGCCCAGTCTTGCCGGTGACCTCGAAGGCGAAGCGCGGATGCTGGCGGAGGATGCGCGTGATGGTTTGGTCAAGCGCCTGGAGCCTTACTATCCAGAAACCGTTCGGGCTGAGCTTGTCGAAGCCCTGCACTTTGCTACAGCGGAGGCGCTCGAAGAAGCAGGACAGCCCTTCGACAAGCTCAGGGCGAACGGAATATTTGAGGAGGTTCTCGAGTACAAGAACCGGCTCGATTATGAAGTCGACATCATCGTCAAGATGGGCTTCCCCGGCTACTTCCTGATCGTTGCCGACTTCATCAAATGGGCCAAGGACAATGGCATTCCGGTGGGGCCGGGGCGTGGTTCGGGTGCGGGTTCGCTGGTTGCCTGGGCGCTGACCATCACCGATCTCGATCCGATCAAGCTGGGGCTGCTGTTCGAACGTTTCCTCAACCCCGAACGCGTTTCAATGCCGGACTTCGATATCGACTTCTGCGAAACGCGGCGCGGCGAAGTGATCCGCTATGTCCAGCAGAAATACGGGCACGACCACGTCGCGCAGATCATCACCTTCGGAAAGATGAAGGCCCGCGCAGTGCTGCGCGATTGCGGACGCATCCTGCAGATGAGCTACGGACATGTCGACCGGCTGTGCAAGATGGTTCCCAATCATCCGACCGATCCCTGGACGCTGCCGCGCGCGCTTAATGGCGCGGCGGACTTCAAGCGCGAGTATGACAACGATAATGAGGTGAAGCGCCTCGTCGATCTTGCGCTCGAGCTGGAGGGCCTGCCGCGCAATTCCTCGACCCATGCCGCAGGTGTGGTGATCGGTGACAGGCCGCTGGCGCAACTCGTCCCGCTATACCGCGATCCGCGATCGGACATGCCGGTGACACAATACGACATGAAGAATGTCGAGAGTTCCGGGCTGGTCAAATTCGACTTCCTCGGGCTCAAGACGCTGTCGGTGCTGCGCAAGGCGGTGGACCTGCTGGCGAAGCGCGAAATCGCAATTGACCTGTCGCAGCTCCCGCTTGACGATCCGGCTGTCTACGACTTGATGCAATCGGGCAATACGGTCGGCGTGTTCCAGCTGGAATCCGAAGGGATGCGGCGCACGCTGACAGCGGTGAAGCCAACCAATTTCGGCGACATCATCGCGCTCGTCTCGCTCTATCGGCCCGGCCCGATGGACAACATCCCGCTGTTCGGCCAGCGCAAGGCAGGCGAAGTGCCGATCGAATATCCGCATCCCAAGCTGGAAGGCATTCTCGCGGAGACCTACGGCATCTTCGTCTATCAGGAACAGGTGATGCAGGCCGCGCAGATACTGGCGGGCTACTCGCTCGGCGACGCGGACCTGTTGCGCCGCGCAATGGGCAAGAAGGTCCAGGCCGAGATGGACGCGCAGCGCCAGCGCTTCGTCGAAGGCTGCAAGGACGTGTCCGACATCGAGCCGAAACGAGCCAACGAGCTGTTCGACTTGATCGACAAGTTTGCGGGCTACGGCTTCAACAAATCGCACGCTGCCGCCTATGCTCTGCTCGCCTACCAGACGGGATGGCTCAAGGCGCATTACCCGGAAGAATTCTACGCCGCCTCGATGTGCTTCGATATGCACCAGTCGGAAAAGCTGGCCGCCTTCGTCGATGACGCACGCCGCTATCCCGGCCATGAAGGAGGGATTGAAGTCCTTCCGCCCGACATCAATGCATCGGAAGCGCGCTTCACCGTGGAACAGACCGACCACGGCTATGCCGTGCGCTATGCGCTCGCGGGAATCCGCAATGTCGGCGAAAAGGCGATGGAAGCGGTAGTGACGGAGCGCGAGAACGGAGGCGCTTTCGCCAGCCTGCAGGATCTGTGCGAACGCCTGCCGAAAGGCTCGATGAATTCGCGCCAGCTTGAAGGGCTGGCAGCGGCGGGCGCGCTCGACACGCTCGAACCGGATCGTGCAAAAGTGTTCGAGAATGCGGACATGCTGCTCGCGGTTGCCGATGCGGCGGAGCGTGAACGCAGCAGCGGGCAGGTCGCCTTGTTTGGCGGCGAAGCCGAAGCGGAAGACAGTCTTCGCCTCAAAGAAGTCGAACCCTGGTCGCGCATCGAAACCATGGCCCGCGAGCGCGAAAACTTCGGCTTCTACTTCTCGGCTCATCCGGTGCAGCAGTTCTGGACGCTCGCTTCGGCAAATGGCGCGCGCAGCTATCAGAGCCTGATGGAAGGCGGCACGACGCCGGGCGGCCGATCGTCTGCTGTCATGGCTGCCATGGTCGAGGGCTACAACAAGGGACGGACCAAACGCGGGGCCGATTTCATACGCGCCGATTTCTCCGACCAGACGGGCCAGTTCTCAGCCGCCTGCTTCGAAGAATCGCTGGTTCCCAAGTTCGAACAATGGGCCAAGGACGCCACCTGCCTGCTGCTCACGGTCGAGCTCGATTCGCCCAATCCCGGCGACGCTCCGCGCGTCACCGTGCGCGGTGCGCGCCCGCTGGACGAAGTTAAGGGCGGCACACCAATGATCCTCACGCTCGACGCGCTGAGCGTAGAAGCGCTGCGCGACCTGAAGCTGGAACTTGGCGCAGGCGAAGAGGGGCAGGGCGAAGTGATCGTGCGGCTCATGCTGCCCGATGGCGAAACGCCTCAACTTCGCCTTGGCCGCCAGTTCATGCTCGACGGCGATCTGGCCGAGCGGCTCGCCGCCATCGAAGGGCTGGAGAATGTCGAGCTCAAGCCGCTACGTGCCCGCGCCAACTTGCGCCTCGTCGCGTGATATTGCACTAGGTTCCTTCCTCCCCCGGAAATCACCCGCTTCAACCGATTGCCAAGCGTGCGCGGCAACGGCATGAATGGTGCAAAGAACAATTGAGGAGAGGAATTGCGATGCTCGGAGCCATGCAGGAATGGACCATGCGGGTGACGCATGTGATCGATCATGCGGCGCGCGAAGCCGGTACGCGCGAGATTGTGACCCGATGGGCCGATGGCAGCGAGACAAGAACCGATTGGGCCACGATCCGCACCGACGCCAAGAAGATGGCACAGGCGCTCTTGGCGATGGGCATCAGGAAGGGCGAGCGTGTCGCCAGCCTGGCGATGAACCACTCTCGCCACTTGGTCAGCTGGTATGGCGTCGCTGGGATGGGCGGGGTGCTGCACACGGTCAATCCGCGCCTGTTCGACGATCAGCTCGAATATATCGTCAACCACGCCGAAGACCGGGTGCTGTGCTACGACGCCGCGTTCCAACCAATCGTCGACCGGATGAAGTCCCGCTGGACAACAGTCGAGCACTATATCTGCTACGATTCCGGCGATCATTCGCCAGCTTTCGAAGACTGGATCGCAGAACAGGATGGCGATTTCGAATGGGTTTCCGGAGGCGAAACCGATCCCTGCATGATCTGCTACACCAGCGGAACGACGGGCAATCCCAAGGGCGTGCAATACGAACATCGTTCGACCGTGATGCACGCGCTTTCCGGCTTGCAGCCGAGCGCTTTCAATTTCAGCCCTTCCTCCGTGATGCTGCCGGTGGTGCCGATGTTCCACGCAGCCAGCTGGGGCCTGCCCTATGCCGGTGCGATGGCGGGCATCAAATTCGTCTTTTCGGCGGTCAACGATCCCGCGGTATTGCACGAGCTGATGCTGCGCGAAGGCGTGACCGACAGCGCGGGTGTGCCCACCGTCTGGCTCGCGCATTTCCAATATTGCGACAAGGAAGGCATCGATCTGCCTCCGCTCAAGGCCGCGACCATCGGCGGTTCCGCTGCGCCCAAGTTCATGATCGAGCGTCTGATGAAGAACGGCACGCGCGTCCAGCATGCCTGGGGCATGACGGAAACCTCACCAATCGGAACGGTTGGCGCACCGACCTGGAATTGGGACCAGCTCAGCTTCGACGAAAAGGTCGCAAAGACCATGAAGCAGGGCCGCCCGATCTTCGGCGTCGAGCTACGCACGGTCGATCTCGACGACATGGTCACCGAACTCCCGCGCGATGGAAAGTCCAGCGGCGCGCTGCAGATCCGGGGCCCGTGGATCATCAAGCGCTATTTCAAGGCCGAGCAGGATGCAGTGGGCAATGATGGCTGGTTCGACACTGGCGATGTCGGCATCATCCATCCCGACGGTACACTGCAACTGACCGACCGGACCAAGGACGTGATCAAATCGGGCGGTGAGTGGATCAGCTCGGTCGAACTCGAGAACGCAGCAGTCGGGCACCCGGCGATCTGCGAAGCGGCTGCCGTGGGCATCTATCATCCCAAATGGGACGAGCGGCCCGTGCTGTTCGTGGTCAAGAACGAAGGTGCAGAAGTGAGTGCCGAGGAAGTGACCGAGTTCCTCAAGGACAAGGTCGCCAAATGGTGGTTGCCCGACGCGGTCGAGTTCATCGACGAGATCCCTCACACCGCCACCGGCAAAATCAGCAAAAAGGATCTGCGCGACCAGTTTGCCGACTACAAGCTTGAGGTTTGAAGCATGAGTGACACCTTCATCGATCCGAGCCCGGCCAATTTCCAGGCTTTCAAGGACCTCCCGCGCGACGAGCCGATCCACATGCTCAACCTGCTGCTCTATCGCGACCAGGCCGAATATCCCGAGGGGCACGAACACCACGGCAATGGCTGGAGCGGCAGGCGCGCCTATGAGGAATATGGCCGCACCTCCGGCCCGATCTTCCAGCGCGTCGGCGGGCAGATCGTGTGGCGCGGGGCCTTCCAGTGCATGGTGACCGGACCGGAAGACATGCGCTGGGACGATGGCTTCGTGGCGCAATATCCCAATGCAGGCGCCTTCTTCGAAATGATCAAGAACCCGGACTACCAAAAGGCAGTGGTAAACCGCACGGCAGCACTGGTCGACAGTCGCTTGATACGCTTCAAGCCGGGCAAGGTCGGGGCGGGGTTCGGGTGACTAAGGTTCAGTTCTTGTATTTGCTGGCTGGCTGTTTCTTGGGATTGCTTGGCGGCTGGTATCTGCACGAAGTGATGGACATCGATGGCTGTCTTGATGCTGGTGGGCGCTGGAATTACCAACGCGGTTTCTGTGAAGGCCCTTCACCTTAAAAAAGTCGCAACTGCCCGCCCAGATCCGGCCGCCTGAATTGCGAGCAATCGAGCGGAAACTGGTCGCCCATGCGCTTGCGGTTCAGCCCTGATCGCTTGCAGGCGAGATTGAAGCGCGAACGGAATACGTCCGCCCATATGCCCTTGGGTTTCATCCGCGAGAAGAAGTTCGGATCATTGTCGCGCCCCGATCGGATCGAACGCACAATGCTCATGACCTTGCCCGCGCGGTCGGGGTAATGAACGCTCCGCCATTCGCGAAACAATGGTGAGAGCTCATGCGGCAACCGCAGCGGGATCCAGCTCGCCGAGCGAACGCCAACCGCCGCCGCGCGCTTGATGATCTCTTCCATAAACTCGTCCGTGATTGCGGGGATAACGGGCGCGACCGAGACATGCGATGGAATACCCGCTTCGACCAGTTTTCCAAGTGCTGCGAGTCGCTTGGCGGGCGAAGCTGCGCGCGGTTCGAGCTTGCCCGAGAGTTTCGGATCGAGCGTCGTGACGGAAATCGCCACTGCCACCAGATGATGCCGCGCCATCTCGGCCAGCAGTTCGAGGTCGTCGATCACGCGGTCAGACTTGGTGGTGATCGTCACCGGATGGCGCGCCTCCAGGCACAGCTCCAGCACTTGCCGCGTGATGCGATATTGGCGTTCGATCGGCTGGTAGGGATCGGTGTTGGTTCCCATCGCGATCGGGCGAGGGCGGTATTTTGGCTTTGCCAGCGTCGCGCGCAGCAATTCCGCCGCATTGGGCTTGGCAAACAGCTTTGTTTCGAAATCGAGCCCGGGCGAAAGGTCGTGATAGGCGTGGGTAGGCCGAGCGAAGCAATAGACGCAGCCATGTTCGCAACCGCGATAGGCGTTGATCGAACGGTCAAAGGGTATGTCGGGCGAAGTGTTGAAGCTAAGGATCGTCCTGGGGCGTTCCTCGGTCACCTGCGTGCGCAATTTTCCCGGCGGTGCTCCGTCCTCCCTGGCGAGCAGCTCCATATAGTCGCGCCAATCGCCATCGATTTCCCGCGCCGCCAGCCCGAATCGTGTCGGAACCTTGCCCGACTGGGCACCGCGCCCATGGATAGCGGAGGATGGGTTGCGTTCCATGATGAGAACATACACGGAACATTGAGTCGCGGAAAGTGGTCAGATCAAGCGCAGGAGTGCAATCAATTCTTCCGGCTCAAGTGAACGCTGTTCGATCCCGAAGCCTCGGGAAAGCCGGGCCAGCTACCCTGCGCAAGCGACAGCCGGGAGGGCGATTCCACGCCGGCCTGCCGTTCATACATCCAGTAATTACGCATCACGATCGCAACATAGGCACGCGTTTCCCAATAGGGGATCGATTCCATGTAAAGCAGCGGATCGTTCTGGTCGTTGATCTCGCTGTTCCAGCGAGAGATCGGCGCGAGCCCGGCGTTATAGGCGGCCATGATCTTGGGTAATTGCCCGCGCGTCGCGGCGCTATCGCGCAGCATTTCGAGATTGCGCTGCCCGAAAGCGAGATTGACCTCAGGATCGTTGAGATTGACATAGCGCGCGTTCATTTCGAGCCGACCGGCATGTTCGCGCACCGTAATCGGCGTGATCTGCATCAGCCCACGCGCCTTGGCCGGACTCAATGCCTTCGTGCGGAAATTCGATTCCTGAAGGGCATGCGCGAAAGCAAGCGCCGGATCGACATGCCAGCCGGTGGTCGGAGTCCACCTTGCGGTCGGATAACGCAGCGCCGGTTCGGACTTGCTGCCATAGGGCGCATGATACGCCATCCATAATTGCGTTTGCGGCATTCCCAACTCGCGCGCGAGCCGCGAAAGCGAGGAATATTCGGACGGGTTGCCGATCCGCGCCTGATGACGCAGGACTTCGTCGGCCAAATCGCTGCGACCGATCTCCGAAAGCTCGACCGCAACGCGCACATTGGGCTCGTTGCGCAATCGCTGCCAATCGGCATTGTCGAAGTCGGGCGCAGTGTGTCCCGCGGGGATATCCTGTCCACGCGCATCGAGCGCGAGCATTCCGTAAAGCGTCTCGTCAAACCGCGCAGCGGCCGCGAGATGCTTGTCTGCTTCGCCAGGCTTCCGACAGCGCGTCAACGCACGGCTGGCCCAGTAATGTGCCGCCGATGTCAGCTCGATGTTGGTCGATTGCGCGGCTGATCGTGCAAATGCGTTTGCGGACGTCTCGCAATCGCCGAGCCGCCAGGCGGCAAGGCCAGCAACCCATGCGCCTTCAGCTACCCATGCACCCGATCCGTCAGCGACGGACTGCGCCATGGCAAGTGCAGGAGCGTCCTGATTTTCGATGTAATAGCTCCAGGCGACACGCTGGCGCCATTCTGCGCGCGCTTCTGGGCTGAGGTTCGCATCGATCCCGTCGAGCAGAAGTCGGGCACCGTCGGGGTCGTCACCGCGGATATGCTCGAGAATCGAGGAACTGATGCTTTCCGGCATGGTCCCATCATCTACGCTGCGCGGAAGGATGCGTTTGGAAGAACCGGGCTGGCGCACGAGACTCTGCTCGCGCGGCAGCTCTGGCACGGCTTCCAACCCGCGTTTCAGGCCCAGACGTGCAAGCTGCTCCGCCTGCGGCAAGAGCGCCCCGTCTTCAAACCATTTCGCGATCTGCTCCGCACTGACCTTGGGGCTGGTGGCCGCCGTGTAATATTCGGCGCGCGCCACTTGGTGCAGCGGCCCATCCGAGCGCTCCTGCAGCAGTTTTTCGACCTTGTCCCATTGCTCGGCATCGATCGCGCGAAACAGATCAGTGTAATAGGCCTTGTCGGCATTGCTCAGGAGGCCCGGCACCACGCTGTCGGAAATCTTCGCGCGGAAATATTCGGCGCTGCTGTTGGCTGCGGCGGGAGAGGGCGCGGCTGCGGCAATCCCGGCCATCAGGGCCATAGCCGTCGTTCCAGCGCGCAATCGCCTCATTGCTAATCGTCCGTCCATTCAAGCCACCTGCGCCAGAACCGGGCCTTGAGCCTTGGCATTGCCAACAGGCTGTCGAGCCCCTCAGACGCCATCAGTGGTGTACTTCCCTTCTCATGGTTTATTTCGCGTAAAGATTTAGCGCCTTGCGCCGCATTGTGCCCCAAAAGCGGCAAGATGTTCGCCCCGAACGCAAGAATCTTCTCCGGACGGGCGAGCGCGATATGGTGAAGCAGGACTTCGCCATATCCTGCAGACAGGAGCGCTTCACCCCCGGCGAGCGGTGTATGACGGGGCAGGGCGGTGGCAAGATAGGTCTCTTCCTCGGCCACGCCCATCGCGCCAAGCATGCGCGAAAGCAGCCGCCCCTGCGGCCCGGAAAACAGGTGTTCTCGATCCTCCTCTTCGGGATCGACAGCCAGGATCATCAGTTTCGCGCCCGCTTCGCCACGCGGCGGGATGCGTCCGCGTGGACCGATCGCATCGAGTCCCGGCGCGGCAAGCCACCATTCGCGGAACGCGGCAAGATCCTGCGGCGGGTTCGGCCCAAGCAGATCGGCTTTTTTTGGAGCGACCGGTTGCACTTCCGCAGTCTTCGCCGTCGCCGGAGCCCGCACTTCCTCCTCGGCAACAGGTTCGGCCAGCCAATCCGTAACGTCATCGGAAAATTCGAGGTCGACGCCCGCATTGCGCCACCACTCAAACGCAGCGGCAATATCTGCGCCGCCTATCAAATTTCCGCCCGGTGTGTTCACGTTGCAGGTCTTGACCTTCCCCCGCGCAGCAATCAAGGCATGTGAGAGTTTTGGGCACCGATATTTCTGAGGGACGATGCACCATGAGCGAACGCGAATCCATGCCATGCGATGTCGTGATTGTCGGCGGAGGGCCTGCCGGCCTTTCTGCGGCGATCCGGCTCAAGCAGTTGAACGAGGAACTGGAAGTCGTCGTCCTTGAAAAAGGATCGGAGATCGGCGCGCATATTCTTTCGGGTGCGGTGGTCGATCCCAAGGCACTGAACGAGCTATTCCCCGACTGGCGCGACATGGATTGTCCGATGGCGGAAACGCCGGTCACGGACAATTGGCACTGGGTGCTGACGAAGAACAAGAAATATTCGATGCCGCATCTGATGATGCCGCCGCTGATGAGCAATCATGGTTGTTACACCGGTTCGCTCGGCAATTTGTGTCGCTGGCTGGGCGAGCAGGCCGAAGCGCTGGGCGTGATGGTATTCCCCGGTTTCCCTGCCGCCGAAGTCATGTTCAACGACGCGGGTGCCGTCACCGGCGTTATTACGCAGGATATGGGTATTGCCGCAGACGGCAGTCATAAGGGCGATTACCAGCCCGGAATGGAGATCGAAGCCAAATACACGCTCTTCGCAGAGGGTGCCCGCGGCAATCTGACCAAGCAGATGAAGGCCAGGTTCGACCTTGAGGCCGATTGCGAGCCGCAGGTCTATGGCATCGGAATCAAGGAACTTTGGGACATCGATCCCGACAAGCACGTTCCCGGCCGCGTGCTGCACACGCAGGGCTGGCCGCTTAGCGAAAGCGATAGCTGGGGTGGCGGGTTCCTTTACCACCAGGCTGGCGGGCAAGTCGCGCTCGGTTTCGTCACCGCGCTCGACTACAAGAACCCCTATGTCTCGCCTTTCCAGGAATTCCAGCGCTGGAAACAGCATCCCGCGATCCGCGAATATCTCGAAGGCGGCAAGCGCATCGCCTATGGCGCGCGCGCCATCAACGAAGGCGGCTGGCAGAGCGTGCCCAAGCTGGCACTTCCCCGGCGGCCTGCTGATCGGCTGCGATGCGGGCACCCTCAACAGTGTCAAGATCAAGGGGAATCACACCGCCATGAAGAGCGGCATGCTGGCCGCCGAAAGCATCGCTGCAGCCATTGGCGCGGGCAGCGAGCACAGCGAACTCAGCGATTACGATGCGGCGGTTCGGTCGAGCTGGATCGCCGACGAACTCAAGCTGGTGAAGAACGCAGAGCCTGCGGTTGCCAAATTCGGCGGTGAGCTGGGCACGCTTATCGGCGGGCTCGACATGTGGATGCGGACGCTCAAGATCGGTCTGCCGATCAGTATGAAGCATCACCGCGATTTCGAGGCCTTGCAGCGCGCCGACCTGCATCAGCCGATCGACTATCCCAAGCCTGACGGCCAGATCAGCTTCGACCGGCTCACTTCGGTCAGCTTCAGCTATACCAACCATGCCGAGGATCAGCCCTGCCATCTGCAGGTCAAGGATATGGAGCTGCAGAAGACGAGCGAGCTGGGCGTTTTCGCCGGGCCCTCCACCCGTTATTGCCCTGCCGGGGTCTATGAATGGCTGGAGCAGGACGATGGCAGCATGAAGTTCCAGATCAACTCGCAGAACTGCGTCCACTGCAAGACCTGCGACATCAAGGACCCGAACCAGAACATCACCTGGGTCACGCCCGAAGGTGGCGGCGGCCCGAACTATCCGAATATGTGATGGAGAAGAGATCCTCCCCGGAACGGGGAGGGGGACCACACGAAGTGTGGTGGAGGGGCACCTTCATGATTACAGGACCTCGCGACACACTCAAACTGGCGCGCAAGCTGCGCAGCGAAATGTCCCTTCCAGAGATTGTCTTGTGGCGCGAATTGCGCAAGCGCCCCGGTGGGTTCAAGTTTCGTCGCCAGCATCCCGCAGGAAACTACATTCTCGATTTCTATTGCTCTGTCGCAAAGCTAGCGCTCGAAATTGATGGGTTTGCACATGACAGCGCACCTGCTGTGAAGCGGGATCGGCGACGGTCTGCCTGGCTTCGCTCCCAAGGTATAGCAACGACCCGAATCCCGGCACGTATGGTCTTGAATGACGTCGAAGCCGTTGTTGTGCGGATTTCGGAGCTTTGTACAGAGCGTGTGACGATGCCCGGCTCGAACACGCCTGTGCCCCACCACCATCCTGCGGATGGTCCCCCTCCCCAGATTGGGGAGGATTGATGCTAACCGAAACCGCCTACGCCAAGATCAATCTCGCGCTGCATGTCAGGCGGCGGCGCGAGGACGGTTATCACGAGCTTGAGACGCTGTTCGCTTTCGTCGATGACGGCGATCATCTGGTCGCGCGGGCATCGCCAGAAGACAGGCTTGCCGTTTCCGGCGAGTTTGCCGCTGCGCTCGACGATCCATTCGGCAATATCGCCGCAAAGGCCCTCACCGCATTGCCGCGCGCGGAAGGGCTAGCAGTCGAGCTGGAAAAGCGCCTGCCGGTCGCGGCGGGACTGGGCGGAGGTTCGGCCGATGCCGGGGCCGTGTTTCGACTGGTCGAGCGAACTCACGGCTGGCCCGATGACTGGCGCGAGCGGGCGGCCAAGCTGGGCGCGGACGTGCCCGCATGCGTCCTCAGCGAGACCTGTATCGGGCGCGGGACCGGGACCGAACTGGATATGATCGAAAGCGATCTCACCGGAACCCCGGTGCTGCTGGTCAATCCGCGCATTTCGCTCGCCACCGGCCCGGTGTTCAAGGCCTGGGATGATATTGACCGTGGCGCGTTGCCCGATGGGCCGGCCAGCCAGATCGCCCGCAATGGCCGCAACGATCTGGAGGCACCTGCCATCTCACTATGTCCGCAAATCGCCGATGTGCTCGCTGCATTGCGTAATACGTCACCCTGGCTGGCGCGCATGTCCGGCTCCGGCGCGACCTGCTTTGCCCTCTATGAAACCGCCCAGCAGCGCGACGAAGCCGCCCATGCTATTGCCGCACAGGAACCCGATTGGTGGCAAATGGTTGGTTTCTTAAGATGATTCTTGACGAAAAGCCGTATCGCCATGTCGGGACCTCCAAACATGGCGGAATTGTTTGCGTGGCCGATCACGCGTCCAACTTCGTGCCCGCCGACATCCCGCTGGGCGTAGCGGCCAATCTGATGAACGAGCACATTGCACTCGACATCGGGGTCGAGGGCGTGGCCGAGCGGATGGCTCGCCGCTATGGAATCCCTGCGCATCTCGCTTGCTTGAGCCGCCTTGTGTGTGATCTTCACCGCGAAGAAGACCACCCCGCCGTTGTTCCGACGACGAGCGACGGGCACCTCATCCCCGGCAATATCGGCGCCGATGTCGAAGCCCGGCTCAAGCGCTTCTACCGCCCCTATCACGAGGCCCTGGAAAAGTGGCTCGAAGCGATCGAGCCGGATCTGATCGTATCACTGCACAGCTTCACGCCCGAACTCGCATCGAGCGACGAGCACCGGCCGTGGGAAGTCGCGCTGCTTTACAATGAGGATGATCGCGCGGCCCGCCACGCAATCCGCCTGTTTGGCGAACAAGGGCTGATGGTAGGCGAAAACGAACCTTATTCCGGCAAGGAACTGAATGCGACCATGAACCGCCATGCCGAAGCGCATGGGCGCTTTTACCTCGCGCTGGAAATCCGGCAGGATCTGATCGCGACACGTGCCGATCAGTCGCGTTGGGCATCGATGGTGGCCGATGTCGCTGGCCGGGTCGATCTCGCGCTCAAGAACGAAACCTGATGCCGGTTTTCCAGCTGGCGAAGGCTATTTCGCACGTTTCCAAGAAATTCTCTTTCGCGCAGGCCTTCTGCTACAGTAAATTTGCTGCCACAGCGGCGCGTAACGCCTGCTGATCCGAAACCGGAGTTACCGAATGCCCGCCTATCGTTCCCGTACCACCACCCATGGCCGCAACATGGCCGGCGCACGCGGATTGTGGCGTGCCACGGGTATGAAGGATGGCGATTTTGGCAAGCCGATCATCGCCGTGGTGAACAGCTTCACGCAATTCGTGCCGGGCCATGTCCATCTGAAAGATCTGGGCCAGCTGGTCGCACGCGAGATCGAGGCTGCCGGCGGCGTTGCCAAGGAATTCAACACCATCGCTGTCGATGACGGAATCGCGATGGGGCATGACGGCATGCTCTATTCGCTTCCGAGCCGCGACCTGATCGCTGACAGCGTGGAATATATGGTCAATGCCCATTGCGCCGATGCGATGGTCTGCATCTCCAATTGCGACAAGATCACGCCGGGTATGCTGATGGCCGCGCTGCGGATCAATATCCCGGTGGTGTTCGTATCGGGCGGACCGATGGAAGCGGGCAAAGTCGTGATGAAAGGCAAGGAAGTCGCGCTTGATCTGGTCGATGCCATGGTTGCTGCCGCGGACGAGCATTATTCCGACGAGGAAGTGACCGCGATCGAACAGAACGCCTGCCCAACCTGCGGCTCTTGCTCGGGCATGTTTACCGCCAATTCGATGAACTGCCTGACGGAAGCATTGGGCCTTTCCCTGCCGGGCAATGGTTCGATGCTGGCGACCCATGCCGACCGGCAGGGTCTGTTTGAACGGGCAGGGCGCCTCGTCGTCGCATTGGCCAAGCGCTATTACGAAGAAGGCGACGAGAGCGTGCTGCCGCGTTCCATCGCCAGCTTCGAAGCATTCGAAAACGCCATGTCGCTCGACATCGCGATGGGTGGTTCGACCAATACCGTGCTGCATCTGCTCGCCGCCGCGCATGAGGCTGGGGTCGACTTCACCATGGAAGACATCGACCGGCTCAGCCGCCGCGTGCCCTGCCTCAGCAAAGTCGCGCCTGCCAAGGCCGACGTCCATATGGAGGACGTGCACCGCGCAGGCGGGATCATGGCGATCCTGGGCGAACTTGATCGCGCCGACCTGCTCCACACCGCGCTGCCCACGGTGCACAGCCCGACAATGGCCGACGCGTTGGACGATTGGGATATCGGCCGCACGCAGAACAACAAGGTGCGCGAGTTCTTCGCCGCCGCACCGGGCGGCGTGCCGACGCAGACTGCCTTCAGCCAGTCCCGCCGCTGGGAAGCGCTCGATCTCGACCGCGAAGCAGGTGTGATCCGCAATGCCGAAAACGCTTTCAGCCAGGACGGCGGATTGGCAGTGCTTTATGGCAATATCGCGCGCGATGGCTGCATTGTGAAAACTGCGGGCGTCGATGACAGCATCCTCACATTCACAGGAACGGCGAAGGTCTATGAGAGCCAGGACGCGGCTGTCGAAGCAATCCTGGGTGACGAAGTGAAGGCGGGCGACGTGGTCGTGATCCGCTATGAAGGTCCACGCGGCGGACCGGGCATGCAGGAAATGCTCTATCCCACCAGCTACCTCAAGTCGAAGGGGCTGGGCGCGGCCTGCGCTTTGCTGACCGACGGGCGATTCTCCGGTGGCACGTCGGGCCTGTCCATCGGCCATGTTTCTCCCGAAGCGGAGGAGGGCGGCGCCATCGCTCTGGTGGAAGAAGGTGACACAATCGCGATCGACATTCCGGGCCGCACGATCTCGCTGCAGGTTTCCGATGAGGAACTGGAGCAGCGCCGCGCCGCGATGGAAGCCAGGGGCGACAACGCCTGGAAGCCCGCCGCACCGCGCGAACGCAAGGTCTCGGCCGCGCTCAAGGCATATGCCGCCATGGCGACCTCAGCGGCGCGCGGGGGCGTGCGAGACATCTCCCGGATCACGCGCGGATGATCCGCAGGGCTGCTTCGCTGCTTGCTTTGGGCGCGCTGGCGGCGTGCTCATCGGGTGAAGAAACGCAGCCTCCAAAAGGTGATCCGATCGAATGCGCGCTGGGCGCAGGGGCGGAGTTCGTGCCCGTCTGCATCTATGACTATCGCGAAACCGATAACCAGATCGTGGTGTGGCATCCTGACGGCGGTTTCCGCCGCTTCAACGTGCTGCCAGGCGGAGCCGGTGTCACCAGCGCGGACGGTGCGGAGGACGTCATTCAAGGACTTATGGGCGGGATGCTCGAAGTGACGGTTGGCGATGATCGCTATCGCCTGCCGACCAAGCCGGTCCAATGACACCTTCCCGCCAGATCCTAACGGTCGCGCAGATGCAGGCTGCCGAGCAGGTGCTGATCGACGCCGGAACGAGCGTTGACGAACTCATGCAAATCGCAGGGAAGGGAGCAGCGGATTGGGTCTGGCGCGTCGCGGCTGAACGGCCTGTCACTGTGCTCTGCGGGCCGGGAAACAATGGCGGTGACGGATACGTCATCGCCGAAACGCTGCGGCGGCGCGGGCTGACGGTCCATGTGGTTGCGCCGATTGAACCCAAGACCAGCGCAGCAAAACATGCGCGACAAGCCTACGTGGGCAAAGTCGCTCAATCAGGCGGCGATGCGCATGGACATGTGCTGGTCGATTGCCTGTTCGGATCGGGCCTGACGCGGGCGCTTTCGCCCGAACATCTTCTGCTGCTGAGAGATCTGGCCGCCCGGCACCACATGCTGATCGCCGTCGACTTGCCCTCAGGCGTCGAGAGCGACAGCGGCGCACTGCTCAATGATCGCTTGCCCGAATACGACCTGACCATAGCACTGGGCGCGTGGAAGTTTGCGCATTGGGTGCTTCCTGCGCGCGCCAGATTGGGCGAGCTGAAGCTCGTTCCGATCGGCGTAGAATCCGTTAAGGGCGCAGCGCTGGCTATCGGCAGGCCCTCTGTCGAGCCGCCCGCGCTCGATGCGCATAAATACCGCCGCGGGCTTTGCTCAATTGTTGCGGGGAGAATGCCCGGTGCAGCGCAACTCGCCAGCGAGGCGGCGATGCGGGCAGGGGCAGGCTATGTGAAGCTGCATTCGCCCCACTCGCATGCCACCGCGCCTGCCGGGCTGGTGGTTGATGACGCGCCGCTCAGTGAAGCGCTGGCTGACAGGCGGATTGACGCCATGCTGGTCGGTCCGGGGCTGGGGCGTGGCGGCGAGGGCGAACAGTGCCTCAAAGCCGTCCTGGCGCAAGAGCGCCCGACCGTGATCGATGCGGACGCTCTGGTGCTGTTGACGCCAGGCATGCTGCGCGAAGCAGGCACTTACATCGCAACGCCGCATGACGGCGAACTCGAAACCTTGTGCCGCAGCTTCTCCGTCGTGGCGTCCGGGCGGCAGAAACGCGCTCAGGCACTCGCCCAGACGAGCGGCATGGTGATTCTGGCCAAGGGACCGGACACATTCGTCGCGGCGCCGGACGGAAGGCTGGCTGTGGCTCCACCTGCGCCAAGCTGGCTTTCGACCGCCGGGACGGGCGACGTGCTGGCGGGAATTGCTGTCAGCCGCCTCACGACTGGAGCGGACCCGTTCGTGGCGGCCTGCGAAGCGGTCTGGCTTCATGGCGAAGCCGCGCGGCAGGTCGGCCCGGCTTTTACCGCAGATGATCTTGCACGCGCGGTGAGTGGCGCTATCGCCGCCGCATTGTGAACGACTCTTCAAAAATCATTCGCATCGCCGCCAAAGGCGATGGCGTGACGGCAGATGGCAAGCATGTGCCCGGCACCGCACCCGGCGATACTGTCGAAGCCGATGGCAGCGTGACGCCGGGGCCGCACTACGCCGCGCCTCCTTGTCAGCACTATGGCTCATGTGGCGGATGCCAATTGCAGCATGTCGATGAGGATGCGCTGCGCACTTTCGTGACCGAGCGCGTTGCTTACGCAGCGGAGGGGCAGGGCATAGCGATTGGCGAGCTCCTCGAAACTCACCTCTCGCCCACGCGCAGTCGCCGCCGGGCGACACTTCACGCAATGAAGGTGCAGCGCGGCGCAGTGGTCGGCTTTCGCGAAGCCGGATCGCATCGCATTGTCGATCTGGCCGAATGCCATGTGGTCGCACCCCAACTCTTCGCGCTGGTCGATCCGCTTCGGCACTTTGTTGCGCATCATGGCGGCAAGGGCACCATCGACGTGGCGCTCACGCTGACCGATCAGGGGCTCGATTGCAGCATCAGGAATTTGGCACTGGAAGGACTCGCCGCGACCGAAGCCGCGCTGGAATTCGCGCAACAGAATGGCCTTGCCCGGCTGACGCTCGACCAAGGCTATGGTGCCGAGACCATGTGGGAACCTCAGCCGCTCTCTGTCACTCTTGGGGGCGTTTCAGTCCCGTTCCCCACCGGTGCCTTCATGCAGGCAACCACCGATGCCGAGCAGGTGATGTGCGTGGATGCGAGCGAATGGCTTGCAGGTGCATCTACCATCGCGGACCTGTTCTCCGGGCTCGGCACATTTGCCTTTGCCTTGGCAGGGCCGGCCAAGGTCTTGGCGGTCGAGGCAGCGCGCGATGCGCATCTCGCCTGCAAAACGGCGGCAGGATCGAGCGGTAAACCGGTCCACGCCATGCATCGCGACCTGTTCCGGAACCCGATGCAGCCTGACGAAATCGGGCGTTTTGACGCCGTTTTGCTCGATCCCCCGCGCGCTGGGGCGAAGGAGCAAGTTGCGCAGATCGCGGAAAGCAGCGTCAGCCGCGTAGTCTATGTCAGCTGTAATCCGTCAAGCTGGGCGCGCGACGCCAAGCGCCTTACCGATGCCGGATTCCGTCTTGAGAAACTGCGCCCGGTCGGGCAGTTCCGCTGGTCCACCCATGTCGAGCTAACCAGCTGTTTCACGCGCTAGCCGCGTAGCACGTCCAGAATCTGGTCGAACAACCATTGGCGCGCATGCGGCTCTACATAGGCATGGCTGGCGCCCTTGCAGCGGCGAATCTCGCCATTTGCATTTCCCGGCCACTGCGCATCGAATATCTGCGCCGTGCGGTCGTTCTCTGCCAGCAGGATACGGAATGGCTTGCTCGCCTGCTCCAGCCCTTCGGCCATGTCCTGCGCCAGCGTGGTAGGCTCCGCCTTGGGTCCAAGCGCCTGCTTGATCCCGCGCATCAGCTTGCCAAGATTGACTTGCCCGGTGACGAGCCGGAGCAACTCCTTCGGGTTCTTCAGCTTCTCCGCATAGCGCGAACGCACCGCGTCGGGCGCCATTGCGCCGTCATCCTCCTCGATCGTCCAGGGATTGGATAGTAGAAGGAAGTCGATCATGTTGCCTTTGGACAGCATGAGCGCGCTGGCGGCATCGCAATTGCCGAAAGCGACCAGGCGCTGCATTTGCGGCGCGTTGGCGCGAAAGGCAGCCGCCGCCGCGAGGATATCCTCGGCGGATTCGCGAAACCCACGGTTCTCACCCTCGCTGTCGCCTATCCCGCGCCGGTCGTAACGAAAGACCGGATAGCCCGCTTGCGCGATTGCAGCGGCCAGCTGCGACTGGCCGGAGAAAGCACCTGAGCGGATCTCGTTCCCACCCGATACGATCAACAGTCCGCTCGTGCCGGATGCCTCGTCAAGCGTTCCGGCGAGATTGTCGTCGCCGCAAGGGAACCGGAGATGTGTCCTGGTCACGATTGCCGTTCCAGAGCATCGGCGATCAAGGTGGCAAGGGCGATTGCCTGATCCCGGTCCTCGTCAGGTTCGGCACGCAGCCAAAGTCCGGCTCCGCCAATTTCGGATTGGGCGATTTCCGTCTGGATTGGGCTCTCTACAGGAACGGCAGCTTCCAGCGCCGCAAACATCTGCGCACCAAGCTGCCATCCTGCCAGCTCGATCCCTTCGCGGCGGGCCATTTCCTGCAGGCCGGCGATGGTTTCATCCTGCCCGGCCTCGCGCGCAACGATTGTCCGTGCACGCAACATCGAGCGAAGCTGTTTTGCGCCGCTGGTCGGGGCATAGCGCCATCCGGGCATGTCGTCAGGAGCAATCAGCGCGCTCGCGCGCCAAGCGAGCACATGCGTCGCCCCAAAATGTGCCGCTGCCTGCCTTGCCGCGTCTTTCCAGTCATTGAATGTTTGCTCTGCCTGCGGAGCGAAGCTCTCATTCGTGCCCGGCAGATCGGGCAGGATACTGTCGATTTCGCGTTCCGAAAGCCGCCGCATCACTTCGACGGTTTGACGTCGCAGTTTGTTCGCTTCATCGAACAGTGCGGGCAGGACCAGCAAGCGGAACCGACGCCCCTCGTCGAAATGAACGGCGAGCTCATCGCTCCGCCTTCCATCAGGCAGGCTGCAGGACCAGCTCGTTACCCGCAATGCAGATTAGCCTTCGATGACCTTGGCTTCGGCAAATGCCAGCAAACCGCCATAGGTTTCAAGCATTTCACCGTCGACATCGTCATCCTCGATCAGGATGTCGAGCCGGTCTTCCATTTCGGTCAGCAAGCCCGCGACTGCCATGGAATCGAGTTCCGGAATATGGCCGAACAGGCCGGTGTCCGCATCAAACATTGCGACATTCTCTGGATCGAGGCCGAGCACATCGCACAACACCGCCTTGAGTTCACGATCGATGCTGGCGCGGCTGGGGCCAAGTCCATGACCCCCTTGATGATTTGCGCTGGCTTCGGTTTGACCGGTCATGCAGCAAAATTCCCCTGTTTCAGCGGGCGCAGGCCTTAGCGTTGGGTGGATTATGGTGCAAGCGACGTCAAGCAACGTTTGGCGAGCTGCGGCCAGCTACGCGGCTGACGCGGATCGAGGCAATCGATCCGGAAGCGCGGGCGCACCTGCTCCATCCAGTCCGCCTTGTAGGGATCGTTGCCGGTGCCGAAGTCGACCAGATCGACGCGATCCTTGTCGATGACATGCTCGAACAATGCCGCGGTTAGCGTCGTCCCGGCGGAAAGCTGCTTGTGGCTTTCGAGGTGAGCGAGCTTGTGGATATAAGCCACGCCATTTTCGACAGTCCAGAACTGTGCGGCAACCGGAACGCCCTCGTGCCGGGCGATCCCCAGTCGGATGCGGCCAGCTGCACCCTCATCCTCGGCGAAGCGGCGAAGCAGGGCCGGTTGATCCTCTTCGGGCTTCCAGCTCTCGGCATAGATCGATTCGTAACTATCCCAGATATCTCCATTGAATTGCATCAGAATTTCGACATCAACCTTCTTCGCCTTACGCTTAAGGGTTGTCCGCATCCGGCCAGCTCGCTCCGCCCAATATTCGGCAAAGCTGCGGCCCTCGACAGGCAAGACGTGATTGTGATCGCATTGCTCGCGGCGCACGGCCCAGCCTGCTGATCGAAAAGCGGCTGCAAGGCGTGTCGCGGAGCCATCCTCGTCAGGTACAGGCCATAACGTCACGCGATGTGAACGGCCGCGCAATTGCCGTGCCATATCGGTCAGCAGCGCGTCCCCACGCGGCCCCTCGGGTGCCAATTGCCGCCAGGTAAAGCTGTACCAGTGCCGCAGTGGCTCGATCCGCCCATTCGCTTCTGTCAAGGCAAGCGCGGCGTCGCCTTTACCATCGCTGGCAAGCACAACGAGCGGCGCGAGCCCGGCATCGGCCAGCAACGCAAACCATTCCGACCGTTCAAAAGGAGACGGCGCAGGCTGACACAGCCCTTGCAACACGTTAACCGTCTCGTGGTAGCTCATCGCTGACACGCTTCTAAGTCTCCTGGAACTTCCATGCATTCTGCACCCGATCCCGAACCAAAGCCGCTCGACCATCTTGCCGAACGCGGAGCGGAAGGGGACCCGGCACTTATCCTTCGCGGCGAGACACTTAACCATAATGAGTTAAAACAGCGTGTCGCTCGGCTGGCGGCCTGGCTGGCTAGCGAAGTGCCAGAGAAGGGCGCGCGCGTGGCGACATGGGCGGCCAAGGGCGAACTGACCTGTCTGATGCCACTTGCGGCGGCGCGTGCTGGCCTGGTCCATGTCCCGATCAATCCGCTGCTCAAGCACGCACAGGTCGCCCATATTTTGTCCGATAGCGGCGCGGTGATGCTGATTGGAACGAAGGCGCGGCTTGCCTCGTTGGAAGAGGGTAATGTGCCTGCCATTTGCACCGTGCTGGAGGAAAGCGCGGCGCTGGCCGCGGCCGAGGCGCTGGCGGGTGAATTGCCACCAAGCAATGCTGATACAGACGATCTGGCGGCGATCCTCTACACCAGCGGATCGACCGGGAAGCCCAAGGGCGTAATGTTGAGCCACGCGAACCTGTGGTTGGGTGCCGTAAGCGTTGCGCATTACCTTCGCATGGCTGCAGACGACGTCACGCTGGCAGTGCTTCCGCTATCTTTCGATTACGGGCAGAACCAGCTGCTTTCGTCCTGGTATGCGGGTGGTTGCGCGGTTCCGCTCGACTATCTTTTCCCACGCGATGTGATGAAAGCCTGCGCTAAGCACGGCGTCACTACGCTTGCGGCGGTGCCACCGCTCTGGGTGCAGCTGACCGAGCTCGAATGGAGCGATGACGCCATTCGGGCCATGCGGCGGTTGACCAATAGCGGCGGCGCTTTGACGACAGATCTGGTACATGATTTGCGCTCCATATTTCCGGCGGCAAACCTGTTCCCGATGTATGGATTGACGGAAGCGTTCCGGTCCACTTTTCTCGATCCTGAACTTGTCGATTCACACCCAACTTCAATGGGTAAAGCCATACCTTTCGCAGAGATTCTGGTTATCGACGACGATGGTGACGTCGCGGCGCCAGGCGAGGAAGGCGAGCTGGTTCATTGCGGCCCGCTTGTGGCGCAGGGTTATTGGCAGGACGCCGAGCGTACGGCAGAGCGTTTCAAGCCTGCACCCGCGATGTCCGAATATGGCGGCATTGCCGTCTGGTCGGGCGACAGAGTCACGCGCGATGAAGAGGGCCTGCTCTATTTCGTCGGGCGGCGCGACGCCATGATCAAGAGCGCCGGCAACCGGATCAGCCCGCAGGAAGTCGAGGAGGCTGCGCTGGCGACTGGTCTTGTGGCAGAAGCCGTCGCACTGGGGATCAAGGACGATCGCCTGGGGCAAGCCGTCCATCTGATAGTGCGCGCTTCCGGCGAAGGCGAAGACCCTCAGGCAGCGCTACCGAAGATATTGGCCAAGGAATTGCCTAACTTTATGAATCCACAAGTGATCCATTGGCGCGAAGCCATGCCGCTCAATCCCAATGGCAAGATCGACCGCAACGCGTTGACGCAGGAGCTCTCGCAATGAAGCCGCTCGGCCCCATTCCAGCAGGCTTCGAAACCTTGGACGGCGAACTGGCAATTGGCGGGAAGAGCGCCAGCGCCTTGGCCGATAAAGCCGGATCGACGCCGCTATTCGTCTATTCGAAGGCGATGCTGAACCGGCGGATGGTCGATCTGCGCGCTGCAATGCCGGATCGACTGCGCATTCACTATGCCGTCAAGGCCAATCCTTTCCGCCCGCTCCTGGAGCACATGGCAGGAAAGGTGGACGGTTTCGACATCGCTTCTGGCGGTGAACTGGCGATGATCCTTGCCGCCGGGATTGATCCTGAGAAGGTCAGTTTCGCAGGACCGGGCAAGCGAGACGAGGAAATCGAGGCTGCGATCGGCGTGGGTGCGACGCTCAATTGCGAAAGTGAAGGCGAAGCGCGCCGCACGCTCGCCATCGCCGGGCGGATCGGAAAGGTGCCGCGCGTGGCGATAAGGGTGAACCCCGATTTCGAGCTGCGCGGTTCCGGCATGAAGATGGGCGGCGGGGCCAAGCCCTTTGGTCTGGACGCGGAGCGCGTACCTGCGCTGGCACGCGAATTGATTGCGGGCGGGGCAGATTGGCGCGGTCTGCATATCTTCACCGGCAGCCAGGCCCTTGACGCAGAAGCAATCATAGAAACCCAAGCCAACGTATTGAAACTAGCTGCGAAAATTGCAGAAGAGGTTGGCGAAGTTCTGCCTAAACTGAACATGGGTGGCGGCTTCGGAATTCCCTATTTCAACGGCGATGCGTCGGTCGACATTGCGGCCATTGGCACTGTCTTGAGCGCCCGGGTTATCGATTTACCAGACGTTCTCACAGAGACAGAACTCTGCATCGAACTCGGCCGTTTCCTGGTCGGGGAAGCTGGAGTCTATCTGACCCGGATCGTCGACCGGAAGATCAGCCACGGCACGACCTATCTCGTCACCGATGGGGGGTTGCACCACCAGCTTGCCGCCTCCGGCAATTTCGGAACCGTGGTTCGGCGCAACTATCCTGTTGCCATTGCGAGCAAGTTCACCGCAGAGCCCGAAGAGGAAGCCAGTATCGTCGGCTGTCTGTGCACGCCGCTCGACCGCTTGGCCGATCAGGGTCATTTCCCCCAGGCAGAGGTTGGCGATCTGGTCGCGGTGTTCTGCGCAGGCGCCTATGGTGCAAGCGCTTCACCGGCCAATTTCCTGGGCCAGGGTCCGGCTCGCGAAATCCTGATTTAGATTTGCCTAACCGCCTGTCTCGAAACGGGAATGCTGCGTAAATTTCGCAGTAATACTAACGCATTGTTCACCCTTTTAGGGCAAGGACTGCGCCTGTTCCGTGGGTCGGGAGCAGGCAGGTCGCTCTTGCCGTGTGTTTCTTGCCCGCATGCCAAGGCCAAGGATCCGCGTAAATGCCAAGACCCCTCTTCCGCTCATTCCATGCAGGTTGCGCGCTCGCAGCGCTCGCCCTCGGCGGTTGCGCCACAGGAGGCGGCTCGCAGCTTCCGCCCGCCTCGTTTGTCGCCCTGCAAGAGGGGCCCGGCGAGGAATATGTGATCGGTCCGCTCGACGAGTTGACGATCCATGTGTGGCGCAATCCCGAACTCAGCGCCGAAAAGATCCAGGTTCGCCCTGACGGCCGGATCACTATTCCGCTGGTGCGCGACATGCCGGCCGTGGGCAAGACGCCGACCATGCTGCAGGAGGATATCCGCCTGCAGCTTTCCCAGTTCATCGAACAGCCGATCGTTTCGGTGATCGTGAACAAGTTCGCAGGCACGTTCAGCCAGCAGGTCCGCATCGTAGGTTCGACCGAGAAGCCCGCTTCGCTGCCCTACCGTGCGAATATGACCGTCCTCGACGCGATGATCGCAGTAGGCGGCCTGAGCGAGTTTGCCGCCGGCAACCGTGCCAAGCTGATCCGCTTCGACAAGCAGAGCGGCCAGCAGAAGGAATATGCACTGCATCTGGCAGATCTCCTCAAGCGCGGCGACAGCAAGGCCAACGTCATGCTGCAGCCGGGCGACGTAATCATCATCCCGGAAAGCACGTTCTAGGGAACGGATCGCCAGCATGAGCGAAATATTCGAAGAATTGCGCGCCGCGATCTACACGGTCTGGCACCGCCGCTGGCTTGCGCTGGCTGTGGCCTGGGGCATCTGCATCCTGGGCTGGCTGGTGGTGGCGATGATCCCCAACAGCTACGAAGCCAAGGCGCGGATCTATGTCGACCTCGACGACGTACTGTCCGAGCAGATCGGCATTGCGGGCGATGGCCGTCAGGAGATCCGGCGAGTACGCCAGACGCTGGCGAGTTCGGTAAATCTCGAGAAAGTCATTCGCGGCACGAAGCTGGGCGAAGGCATCACAGAACGTTCGCAAATGGACGGCGCAATCGCGGACCTTTCCAAGAAGGTCACCATCGCAAGCGAAGAGGACAATCTGTTTTCGCTCTCCGCCAAGGTGGGCAAGCGCGAATACTCCGACGCCGAGAACGCCATGCTCGCGCGCGATGTGGTGCAGAAACTGATCGATATCTTTCGCGAAGAGAACATCGCGGGCAATCGCAGCGAAGTCGCGGGGACGATCGTGTTCCTCGACCGGCAGCTCGATGACCGCAAGAAAGAACTGGAAGCAGCCGAGCAACGCCGCTTGGCCTTCGAGGCCAAATACCCCGAGCTGATTGGCGGGTCTTCCACGTTGGCGACCAAGATCCAGCAAGCCCGTACCGAGTTGCGCGGCGTGGACGCCGATCTCGCGGCGGCACAAAGTGCGCTGGCCGCGATCAACGGCCAGATTGCCGGAACTCCGCGCACTATTGTGACGCCTGGTGACAGCGGCGGTACGCGCGGGGCCTTGATGCAGGCGCAGTCGCAGCTTGCCCAGCTTCGCGGACGCGGCCTGACCGACGAGCATCCCGACGTCGCGGCCACCAGGAAGCAGATCGAATTGCTGCGCAGGCAGGCTGCTGAAGAGGGCCCCAATGCCGCAAGCGGGCAGCCCAATCCCGCCTATACCTCGCTGATCTCCATCAAGGCTGAACGCCAGGCCGGTGTCGAATCGCTACAGGCCCGGCGCGCCGCGCTGCAATCGGATATCGCGGCGCTGATGGGCAGCCAGGCCAGCGAACCCGAAGTCGCCGCTGAAGCCAACCGGATCAGCCGCGACTACGAAGTGCTGCGGAAGAAATATGACGAGCTGCTGCAGGATCGCGAGGAGATCCGTCTGCGCGGCCAGGTCGAGAACGAGCGCAGCTCGGTCAAATTCGATCTGATCGACCCGCCGGTGGTCCCGCGCAAACCGGCTGCTCCCAACCGTCCTCTCCTTTTGCTCGGCGTATTGTTTGCAGGCCTGGGGGCCGGGGCAGGGGCCGCGTTTGGCATAGGGCAGCTTCGTTCCACCTTCAGCACCGAAGAAAAGCTCGAGCGCGCAATGGGTCTGCCGGTGATCGGTTCGATCTCGCACACGATGAACGATGGCGCACGTGCGATCCAGGCCAAGCGCCTCAAGCAGTTCATTGGCGCCGCCGCGGCGCTTGGCGGCGTCTTCGTTATCCTCCTGGCGATTGAGTTCGTCCAGGTCGGCGGCGTGGCTTGAAGGGGCGAGTGATGACTGAACAGAGCAAGATACCCCTCGACAAGTCCCGGCCTGCAAATGCCGGAGATTCGCTGTTCGAGCGCGCCAGCGGGGCATTCGGCCTCAGCGCCATGAAACCTGCAGCGCCACCGCTCGACCTTTCACAGGCACGCGAACGGGTTGCGCCGCGCCGTTCTCAGCCGCAGCCTATCGCTACACAGGCTGAAGCCGCACCAGTTGCGCGCGCCGAGGTGGCACCGCCTCAACCTGCGGAGTCGGCCGAGACAGAACGCGTCGCGTTGCGCGGAAAGGCCGTCAGCGTCGACCGCAAGCTCTTGCAGGAAACGGGCATGATCGTGCCCGACGGGCCGGTAACTGCACTGTTGGAGGAATTCCGGATCGTCAAACGCGAGTTGCTTGGCGATGCGCGTGAAACGGGCACACAGGCCGCGCGCCGGATTCTGGTGTGCTCGCCGCATCCAAACGAAGGAAAGACCTATTGCGCCGTCAATCTCGCGCTCGCCATGGCGGCGGAGCGCGATATCGAGGTGGTGCTGGTCGATGCCGATTTTGGCAATCCATCGGTTCCAGGCGTGCTCGGGTTCAAGTCCGATCGCGGTTTCATGGACACGCTTTCCGATCCTTCGATCGCGCCTGAAGATCTGGTTCTTTCAACCGATATCGAGGGGCTGTTCGTACTGCCCGCCGGAAAGCGGACCACCGCCGACGCGGAATATCTGGCGAGCCGCCGCACAAGCGAAGTGCTGGACCGGCTCACGGCTGGCGCGCCCAACCGCATCCTCATCTTCGATACGCCACCTGCGCTCGCCGCTTCGCCTGCTGCCGATCTTGCCAAGCATGTCGGCCAGGCGCTGCTCGTCGCACGGGCCGATGTCACAGGGCAAAGCGCACTGGAGGATGCCAGCCAGCTCCTCTCCGCCTGCCCGGATATCAAACTCTTGCTCAACGCAACGCAATTCAGCCCGTCAGGCCGCAAGTTCGGTTCTTACGGCGGGTATGGGAACTGATTTCATGCGCTCCACCCGCATTCTCAATTCAGCCATGGCGGCACTCGCGCTCGCCGCCATTCCGGGGCAGGCCCTTGCCGACGATGGTGCGCCCGAAAGCGCACGCCATGTCGATGTCTCGCCCTATATCGAGGTGTCACAGGTCTGGCTGGCAGAGCTTTCGCCAGGCGACGACGTGTTGACCTATACCCAGGTCGCCACTGGCGTAGATGCGATATTGACCGGCAGGAACAGTGGTGCGTCTGTATCGCTGCGCTACGAGCGCAATATCAGCTACGACAACAAGTCGCTCGATAGCGATACCGTGAGCGGTATTGCGCGCGGCTATCTCTCGCTCGTCCCGCGCAAGGTCACGCTGGAAGCGGGCGCGCTGGCAAGTCGCACACAAATCGACGGAAGCGGCGGCACAAGCTCCAACCCGCTGCCTTCACGGGATTCGGAAAGCCGAATCTATTCCGCCTATGCCGGCCCCAATCTCCACACCCGCCTCGACGACATCGAAGTCAATGCGCTTGGCCGCGTGGGTTATACCCGTGTCGAATCGCCCAATGCGATCGTTACCGCGCCGGGTGCGGCGCCGCTCGACGTGTTCGATGACAGCGTTACCTACCAGGGCGAAGTCCACTTCGCGACCAAGCCTTACGAGCCGCTGCCGGTCGGCATTGCAGTGGGCGGCGGCGTCTATCAGGAAGATATCTCCAACCTCGATCAGCGGGTGCGTGATGTTCATTGGCGCTCCGACGTCACGATCCCGATCTCGCCCACGCTCGCCGTGGTTGGCGGCGTCGGATACGAGAACGTCGAAATCTCGAGCCGCGACGCCGTGCTCGATGCCAACGGCATTCCCGTAATCGGTAGCAATGGCCGTTATGTGACGGACAAATCCGCGCCACGCCGGATTGCTTTCGAGACCGACGGGCTGATCTGGGATGCTGGCGTGATCTGGCGCCCGAGCCGCCGCACTGCGCTCGAAGCGCATATCGGTCGCCGCTACGATTCGACCACCTACTATGGCAGCTTTGCCTGGGCTCCCAGTGCGTCGAGCAGTGTAAATATTTCCGCTTATGACGGAGTAACAGGCTTTGGCGGGTTGCTGACGACTTCACTTGCTGGACTTCCGACCGAATTCACCGCCGCGCGCAATGCGCTGACGGGCGATTTCAGCGGATGCGTGTCGGGCCAGACCGGTGCGAACTGCGTCGGCGTGTTCGGCTCGGTGCGCTCCTCCACTTTCCGCGGACGCGGCGTGCAGGCCAGCTACACGCGCAAGGTCGGTCGCTATGCGGGCGCAATCGCTGCCGGTTACGATCGCCGCAAATATATCGCGGCCGCCGGAACAGTCCTCGCTGCCGCCAATGGCGTGGTGGATGAAAGCTATTACATCGCGACCTCACTCACCGGCGAACTGGGACCGAATGCCAGCTTCACCGTGGGTAGCTATGTCAACTGGTTCGAGAGCGGCTTCGCCAATGGCGGCGATGTGACTGCCATGGGCACTTCGGCTTCGTACAGCCGCACGATCGGCCCCAGGCTTTCCGCAAGAGCGGCCTTGTCGCTCGACTATCTCGACTCCGATATTTCCGCAGAAGACATCAAGACGGCCTCTGCGCTGCTCGGTCTTCGCTACGATTTCTAAGGGGGCACGACGTGTACGCGCAATTCTACCAGCTAAGCGGGCGCCCGTTCCAGCTCACGCCCGATCCGGATTTCTACTTCGAGAGCGCAAGCCACAAGAAGGCGCTGTCCTATCTCGGCTATGGCCTGTCGCAGGGTGAAGGCTTTATCGTCATCACCGGCGAAGTCGGCGCGGGCAAGTCCACGCTTGTCGCGCATCTGATGAAGCGGATCGATCCCAAGGAATTGAGTATCGCGCAGGTAGTGACCAGCGCGCTTGACGGGGACGAGTTGATCCATGTCGTCGCGCAAAGTTTCGGCCTGGAGGTCGAGGGCCATGACAAGGCGACCGCGCTGGGCGTGATCGAACGCTTCCTGCAGGAAGAAGCGCGCGCCGGGCGCCGATGCCTGCTGGTGGTGGACGAGTGTCAGAACCTCGATATCGAAGCGCTGGAAGAGCTGCGCATGCTCTCAAACTTCCAGCTCGGTTCGCATCCCTTGTTGCAGACGCTTCTGTTGGGGCAGCCCGAATTTCGCGCTCTGGTGGCGAACCATCCCGAATTGGAGCAATTGCGCCAGCGGATCATCGCTTCGCACCATCTCGACGCGCTGGGCGCGCAGGAGCTGGAGGCCTATGTCCGCCACCGCATGATGCGGGTCGGCTGGCAGGGCAATCCGGCTATTGGAACGGAGTTTTTCTCCGCGCTGTATCAGGCGACGAACGGAATTCCGCGCCGCGTGAACCAGGTCATGAACCGCATGCTGCTACTGGGCGCGGTTGAGGAACGGACCGAGTTCACCATCGAAATGCTCGAAGCTGTCTGCGCCGAAATGGCAGGCGATACGCAGCATGGTTCACAGAATGCGCCGAAGAAGGCCGAACCTGTCCGCACGCAACAGCCTGTTCCTGTCGAACGACCTGCTGCCCCGGTCGCCGCAACACCTGCCCCTGCTGTCGACACGGAGGCTCTCGAGGTCCTGCTTGCGGAACGGGACTGCCGGATTGCCGAGCTGGAGCGGATGGTTGGTGCATTGAACCAGCAGAGCGCGCCAAGTACATCGACCGTTTCCTATGAGGATCCTGTGGTCAAACAGGCCGTCGCGGCAATTGAAGCGCGCCTGGAAGAGCAGGAGCACTCGCTCCGCCATGTCCTGACGATGTTGATCGAATGGTTCGAGGACGATTCATCGCGCGAGGCGGCCTGATGAATCAGGAACGTGAAATCCGTCCCGCTTCCGGAACCACGCGCGTCATCAATGGGCTGTCCGTCGATGTCGAAGACTGGTTCCAGGTTGGTGCCTTCGAAAAGGTGATCGACCGTAGCGACTGGGGTTCGATCGCAACCCGCGTCGAAGACAATGTCGCGTGCGTCCTCGATTTGTTTGCTGAAGCAGGTGTGAAGGCAACCTTCTTCACTCTGGGCTGGGTGGCGGAGCGCCATCCGGCAATGATGCAGCGGATCGTTGCGGCAGGGCATGAAGTGGCAAGTCATGGCTACGACCACGCGCGGGTATTCACCTTTGATCGCAAGGCGTTTGGCGAGGATATCAGGCGCGCGCGGAAAATCCTTGAGGATACCTCCGGCACGCGCGTCGCGGGCTACCGCGCGCCGAGCTTCTCGATCGATGCGCGCACCCATTGGGCTTTCGAGGAGCTGGCAGAGCAGGGCTATGCCTATTCCTCCAGCATCGCGCCGGTCGTGCATGACCACTATGGCTGGCCCGAAGCGCCGCGCTTCGCCTTCTATCCACTGCCGGACTCATCGCTCGTGGAGATTCCCGTCACGACCGCCATGCTCGGCAGCAAGCGGCTTGCAGCGGGCGGAGGTGGGTTTTTCCGCGTGCTGCCATACGAGTTTTCTCGCTGGGCGATCCGGCAGGTAAACCAGCGGGAAGGGCGCCCGGCTGCGTTCTATTTCCATCCGTGGGAAGTCGATCCCGGTCAGCCGCGAGTCGCGAACGCTCCGCTCCGCTCACGCTTGCGGCATTACACCAATCTGGACCGGATGGCAGGCAAGCTCGGAATGCTGCTGCGCGACTTCGCCTGGGGGCGGATGGACGAGATCGCGGAGCGCGAGGCGGTGCTGGCAAACTCATGGGAACTGGCCGTATGAATGCGCCGTTGCATCCTGTCTCGACGCAATTCACCACCGCCGATCTGGCCGATCCGGGCGAGCGCACACGCATCGAAGGCTTCGTGCGCGAACTGGGCGGTTCGCTGTTCCAGCGTCCGGCTTGGCTTGCGGCTGTCGAAGCGGGAACGGGACAGCGGGCCAGCGGGATTGTCGCAGAGAAACTGGGAGCCGTGATTGGCTGGCTACCGCTCAGCGTGGTTCATTCACCGCTGTTCGGGCGTGCGCTGATCTCCAGCGGTTTCGGCGTCGGGGGCGGAGCACTGGCGGAGGAATCTTCGGTAGCAGAAGGCCTGTGCCAGTCGGCACAGGAACTGGCGCAGCGCAGCTCCATCTCCACGGTTGAGGTGAGGGGCGGGGTGATCCCGTCTGGCTGGCGCAGTTGGTCCGATCGCCACGCCAATTTCGCAGCTGACTTGGCGCAAGACGACGAAGCTCAGCTCGCCTGGATACCGCGCAAGCAGCGCGCCGAAGTCCGCAAAAGCCTGCAAGGCAATCTCACCGTAACCACTGGACGCGATGAGGCCGAACGCGCCGCGCATTACGCGATCTATGCCGAAAGCGTGCATAATCTGGGCACGCCGGTATTCCCGCGCGCGCTGTTCGACGCGATGCTCGATGCCTTCCCCGACAGCAGCGACATCCTGACCGTGCATTCGCCGCAAGGTCCGGTGGCGAGCGTGCTGTCATTCTATCATCGCGAAACCATCATGCCCTATTGGGGCGGCGGAACATTCGCGGCGCGCGCGCTCAGGGCCAATGAGCGGATGTATTACGAGTTGATGCTCCACGCCCGCAGGCGCGGCATGACCCGCTTCGATTTCGGCCGTTCCAAGACTGGCAGCGGGCCATACAATTACAAGAAGAACTGGGGCTTCGAGCCCGAACCGCTGACATATGGCTTGTGGAGCGCCCCGGGAATGGAAGCGCGCGATCTGGACCCGACTGACGCAAGCTACTCGGCCAAGATCGCGCTGTGGAAGAAGCTGCCGCTCCCTCTCGCCAATGCCATCGGACCATTCATCTCGCGCGGATTGGCGTGATGGGCGAGATTCTGTTTCTGGCTCACCGTATCCCGTTTCCGCCAGACCGGGGAGACAAGATCCGCGCCCACCATTTGTTGAAGCATCTGGCGGAGCTTGGGCCGGTGCATGTTGGGTGCTTTGCCGAGACGGACAGGGATATTGCGGCCGAGTCAGAACTCTCCGAAGTCGCGGCAAGCCATAGCGTCACTCGCCGCAGCAAACCTCTGGCGCTGGCTGGCGCGGAGGCGGTTCTGAGCGGCAAGCCCGTCAGCCTGACCGCATTTCACAGCCGCGCTTTGCAGCTGTGGGTTAGTCGCACCATGGCCGAACGACCGATCGAAACGATCGTGATCTTCTCGGGCCAGATGGGCCAATATATCCCGAATGAGTTCGCGGGCCGGGTGATCGTCGACCTGTGTGACGTCGATTCGGTGAAGTTCGAAGATTATGCAGCTGCGGGCGAGCGGGTCTGGCTCAACCGCCGCGAGGGGCGGCTGCTGGCGGTCGAAGAAGAACGGCTAACTCACCGCTCCGATGCCACGATCCTGATTAGCGAGAACGAGAAATCGCTGCTCCAATCCCGCTTGCGCGACGCTGCCGGCACACGGATTCACGCGATCGGCAACGGGATCGATGCTGAATTCTTCAACCCGGATATGGTGCAGGCCAATCGCGAGATCAGTGCCAGGCCCGGTCCGCATTTCGTCTTTACCGGGCAGATGGACTATCGCCCGAACGAGCAGGCCGCAGCTTGGGCAATCGAGCATTTCCTGCCCGCAATTCGCGCTGTCGAGCCGCAGGCCGAGTTCCATATCGTAGGGCGCAATCCCACTCCGGCGCTGCTCACGCATTCCGACACACCCGGCCTCACAATCTGGGGCGAGGTGCCCGATGTGCGGCCTTTCCTTGCGGCGGCGGATATGGCGCTGGTTCCGCTCTCGATCGCGCGCGGAGTCCAGAACAAGGTGCTCGAGGCCATGGCGATGGGCCTGCCCGTCATGCTCAGCCCTCAGGCAGCCACCGGGATTTCCGCGCGGGATGGCGAACACTGGCTGGTCGAGGCACTCGATGCCGAGGCAATGGTGAAGCGCTTCCAGACATTCCGCACCGAAGGACGAGGCGAAGCAATTGGGCCAGCCGCCCGGCGCTTCGCGCTTGAACACCACAGCTGGCCCGCAGTTCTGGCTCCACTGACCGAATTGGTTTTGCCGCAGGCGGAGAAGCGCAATGCTGCCTGACAGGCTCACTCTGTCATGGCCCGGCGAGGGGCCGCTCACCCGGCTACCCGCGGCGTGGCGCAATGCCTTGCTCCAGCTTGCGGTCGCGTGGATGGGGTTGATTCTCCTGACAGCGCGCGAATGGGGCGAGATGCTCCACCAATGGTGGGACATCGATACCTACAATCACATTCTGCTGGTGCCGATCATCGTGGCCTGGCTGGTCGCTTTGCGGAAGGATGTGCTGGGCAGGCTCACCCCCACCGCCTGGTGGCCGGGGATTGCTTGCGTAGCTCTGGCGCTGTTCCTCTGGTTCGCCGGAAGAGTGACGGAAATCAACCTCTTCGCACAAGCCGGAGCCGTCGCCGCGCTGCAAGGGGCGGTCCTGGCGCTGCTTGGCCCACGTGTCGGTGCGGCACTGCTGCTTCCGCTCGGCTACATGGCCTTCCTTGTGCCTTTTGGTGACGAAATCATCCCGTCATTGCAGACGATCACTGCCAAAATCGCCATCGCACTAACCCATTTGAGCGGTGTGTCCGCGACGATCGATGGGATCTACATCGATACAGCGGCTGGATTGTTCGTGGTGGCCGAAGCCTGTTCTGGCGTAAAGTTCCTCATCGCCATGGTCGCGCTGGGAGCGCTGGTTTGCTTTACCGCATTTGCAAGCTGGACACGGCGCGCGATCTTCCTGCTCGCTTGCGTGGTGGTGCCGATCCTGGCCAATGGCGTGCGCGCCTGGGGCACCATCTATATTGCGCAAAGCCAGGGCGTGGAGTTCGCTGCCGGTTTCGATCACATTTTCTATGGCTGGATATTCTTCGCCGTTGTCGTCGTGCTGCTGCTGGGCGCGGCGTGGCGCTATTTCGAGCGTGAACCGGACGAAGCGGGCCTGAGTCTCGAACAGATTGAAAGCAATTCACTCCTTGCGATTCTGGATCGTAACCTGGCGAATCCCGTCGCGCTTCTCGCGGCGCTCGCCGCAATTCTCGCCTTCTTCATGATTGGCGCGATTTACGCTCCACCATTCCTCCTGTAGGCCCCGGCGCAATGTGCGGGATCGCTGGGATCTATCATCCTGAAACTCCAAAGCCGGTCGATCCCAGACGGGTCGAGCGGATGTGCGAGGCCATGCTCCATCGCGGACCAGACGGATCAGGCGTCTGGACCGGGCCCGGCATAGGCCTCGGCCACCGGCGCCTTTCGATCATCGACCTGGAAGGCTCGCCACAACCGATGCATTCGGCCGATGGGCGGGCGGTGATCGTCTTCAATGGCGAGATCTACAACTACCGCGAATTGCGCCGCACGCTCGAAAAAGAGGGCGCACGATTCAACACGCATGGCGATACCGAAGTCATCCTCGCTGCGTGGCAGCACTGGGGTGTCGATTGTCTGCAGCATCTCGACGGGATGTTTGCGTTTGCGATCTGGGACGTGGAGGAGCGCAGCCTGTTCCTGGCCCGTGACAGGCTGGGGGTAAAGCCGCTTTTCCTCTCGCGCCTGAGCGACGGAAGCATGGCTTTCGCTTCCGAACTCAAAGGCCTGCTGGCCCATCCTCAATTGCGCAGGCGTGTGAACTTGTCTGCGGTCGATGACTATCTTGCCTGGGGCTATGTGCCCGACACGAAGTCGATCCTGGAAGGGGTGGAGAAGCTACCGGCCGGACATTTCTGGCTGATGCAGCAGGGGCGCGATCAGGGCCGTCCGCAACGCTGGTGGGATGTCAACTTCGCGGAACGCCGCAAAGGCTCGCAGGCGGACCTGTCGGCTGAACTGATCCACCTGCTGCGCGAAGGAGTGCAATCGCGCATGGTCGCCGATGTGCCGCTTGGCGCATTCCTTTCGGGCGGGGTCGATTCTTCCAGCGTCGTCGCGCTGATGAGCGAAGCGAGCAGCGATCCAGTCAAGACTTGCTCGATCGGCTTTGATGTCGAGGCGTTGGACGAAACCTCCTATGCGCAAGCGATCGCCGAGCGCTTCCACACCGATCACCGCAGCCGGACCGTGGGCAATGACGATTTCGCGGAGATCGACCGGATCGCCGCCATGTTTGACGAGCCATTTGCCGATGCTTCGGCGCTCCCCACTTGGCGCGTCTGCCAGTTGGCGCGTGAACATGTGACGGTTGCGCTTTCGGGTGACGGAGCGGACGAAGCCTTCGCCGGATATCGAAGGCAGGTGTTCCATGCGCATGAGGAGCGGGCGAGGGCGATGCTTCCCGCTGCGCTGCGCAGTACAGTGTTCGGGTCGCTGGGGCGCCTGTGGCCCAAGGCAGATTGGGCACCGAGGCCCCTGCGCGCGAAGACGACCTTGCTCGCGCTCGCCTCCAGCGGAGAGGAGGGCTATGCGCGCGGCCTGTCCGTCCTCAACCGCGAACAGCGCCACGCGATCTATGGCGAGACAGCGCGTGGCGTGCTCGGATCGTACCGCGCCGAGGACGATCTGATTGCCCTGATGCGCAATGCTCCGGCGCGCAGCGGCCTGGACCGCGCTCAATATGCCGATCTGAAGTTCTGGCTACCCGGCGATATCCTCACCAAGGTTGACCGGACCAGCATGGCAGTGAGCCTCGAAGCGCGCGAACCTCTGCTCGATCACCGCCTGATCGAGTTCGCCGCCACACTTCCCGATTCGCTGCGGGTCAGGGGCAGCCAGGGCAAATACCTGCTCAAACGGAGCATGGAACGCTATTTGCCCCAGGACGTGCTCTATCGTCCGAAGCAGGGTTTCGTGACACCGATTGCCGAATGGCTGCGCGGGCCGCTGGCTGGATCGGCACGATCGATCGCCAGTAGCGAAGTTCTGGCTCAGACCGGATGGTTCGATCCGCGTGCCATTTCCTCTCTCGCCGAAGCGCATATCAGCGGACGATCGGACAATTCGCGGCTCTTGTGGCAATTGATGATGCTCGACCGCTCGCTATCGCGCCTGGGAGCTTCTGCCTGACTATGCTGTGACACATTGGTCACATCATTACTCAGATGACCTCATTTGAGACTCAATTTTGCGTGATTTCTGAAATTTAATGTTTGCCAAGAGACTCCAGCCTCGCTTAGATTCCGCACGAGGGGAACGTTTTGACGGGATTACGGTGACAAGAATCCAGCGATGGGATCGTGCCAATCCGTAATTAAAAGGGGCGCAGTTGGTGGACGGAAGCGCAAACAAGGCCATACCCTTGTCGGATGACGACGAGTTCCTCGCTGAAAGCGCGGTACACTCTGCCATTCCTGACGCTCTATTCAAACTCCACGAGCTCGATGTACTTTATGATGACAAGGCGAGTGCGCTTTGGACTTTCATGAATCCACTGGGCAGGCCCAGTTTTACTCCTTCGATGTTACGCGATTTCGAGGATTGGCAGCGCCTGATTGGAAGCAGTTTTGGGGATGAAAAGGTCCCGCTTCGCTACCTGATCCTGGGTAGCCGCGCGCGCAATGTTTTCTGTTTTGGCGGCGATCTTGACCTCTTCCAGAAGCTGATCCGCGAAAAGAATCGCAAAGCCCTGATCGAATACGGTCACCGCTGCTGCTCGATCCTGCATCGCAACATCAATACGCTCGAGATTCCGATGCTCACGGTCGGCCTCGTTCAGGGAGCAGCCCTGGGCGGCGGCTTCGAAGCGCTGCTGTCGTTCGATTACATTGTGGCTGAGCGTACTGCGACATTCGGGCTGCCCGAAATCATGTTTGGCCTGTTCCCTGGCATGGGTGCCCATGCGCTGCTTTCACGCAAGCTGGGCAGCGCGATGGCGAACCGGCTGATCGAATCGAACGAGACTTACACAGCCGAGCAGATGTATGAGCTGGGCGTGGTTCACCACTTGGCTGAGCCGGGCGACGGCGTCGAAGCCTGCCGCGATTTCATCAAGCGATCAGACCGCCGCCATGCCGGCCTGGTCGGATCGCGCAAGGCCATGAAACATGCCTGGAAGCTGGAGCTGGAAGAGCTCTACCGCATTACAGAGATGTGGGCGGACACTGCGCTCGAACTGCGCGAACAGGATCTCAAGGTCATGAGCCGTCTGGTGGCGGCACAGGGCCGGTTGGCGGAGCGAATGGCGGCAGCCTGAACTGCGCCACCCATCCACTCCGCCGTCTGTTCACTCAGCGGGCGTCGACCAGCACCACCTCACTGTCTTCCAATGCTTCGACCGTGATCGACTCTTCGCCAGCAATGGCAATGCCGTCGCGCGCATTGGCTTCCTTGCCATTGACGCGGACCCTGCCGGTCGGTGCGACAAGATATTGATGGCGCTGGCCATTGCTGGTCCAGGTCGCAGACTGGCCAGCACTGAGGGTTGCAGCCGCAACCTTCGCGTCGGTCCTGATGGGCAGGGCAGAGTCGCCTTCGGGATCGCCGCTAGCGAGTATCTCGAAACCGCCTTCGCGCCCTGCCTTGGGGAACTCACGCTGACCCCAGCCAGGTTTTTCGCCCCGGCGATCAGGAATGATCCATATCTGGAACAGCGTCGTCGGCTCGTCCTCGAGATTGTATTCGGAATGGGTGATGCCGGTACCGGCACTCATCACCTGGACATCGCCGGCAGCGGTGCGCCCTTCATTGCCGAGCGAATCGCGATGCGTGATTGCGCCCGTGCGGACAAAGGTCACGATCTCCATGTCATTATGCGGGTGCGGCGGAAAACCGGACTTGGGTGCAATCGTGTCGTCGTTCCAGACGCGGATCGAACCCCAGCCCATGCGATCCCGGTCGAGATAGCTGGCGAAACTGAAGTGATGGCGCGCGTCGAGCCAGCCATGGTCGGCAGCGCCAAGCGTGGCGAAGGGTCTGACTTCAATCATATCGGTATTCCACGTCGGCGGGTCTTGAGTTGGAATTTGGAACCGCCGGGATAGCGATGAGATAGTATCTCGCTCCGCCGCTTCAACCCTGCTCTCCGTGGCCCAGTGCCATGTAGCCGTCGCTCTGCATCTCCTTGAGGCGGCTGACGGTGCGTTCAAACTCGAAACTCCCGTCGCCTGCTTCATAAAGGAGCTCCGGCTCGGCAGCCGCCGCAGCGAACAGCTTGACCTTCTGCTCGTAGAGCGCGTCGACCAGCTTGGTGAAGCGGATCGCTTCATTGCGCATATCCGGACCCATCAGAGGAATTCCGACAACAATTACCGTGTGATAGGCGTGTGCGATCGATAGATAGTCCGACGCGCCGCGGTTCTCCGAACACAGCCGCTTGAAGCTGAACACGGCCACACCCTTGAGGCTTTTGGGGACATGCAGGGTTCGCCCGCCGCCAAGGTCCAGCTCTGCAGAAGGAACATGCTCGGCATCCTCCGGCTTGTAGTCGGTGAGCCGGAAGAAGGCTTCGCGCACCTGCCCGGTCGCGGCATCGCCCAGCGGCGTATGCCAGGTTGCCAACCCGCCCAGGCGATCGAGCCGGTAGTCGACCGGCCCATCAAGCGCGAGAACATCCAGCTCATCCTCGATCAGGTCGATGAAAGGCAGGAACAGTGAACGGTTGAGCCCATCCTTGTAGAGATCGCGGGGAGGGCGGTTGCTGGTCGTCACCACCACCACGCCTTCATCGCGAATCAGCGCGGTGAACAGGCGGCTCATGATCGCCGCGTCCGCGGTGTTGGTCACCACCATCTCGTCAAACGCAAGGCATCGGATATTCTGCGCCAGCTTGCTCGCCACCGGCGCAATCGGATCGCCGCTCTCCTTCGCGCGCTCCGCCCGGATGAGCGAATCGACCTCGAGCATGAACTCATGGAAATGAACACGGCGCTTCTCGGGAATGCCCAGGCTCTCAACGAAGAGATCCATCAGCATCGACTTTCCACGCCCGACGCCTCCCCACATATAGACCCCGCGCGGTTGCTGCTTGCGGGCGAAGAACTGCGCGAGCAGGCCGCCCGAAGTTTCTGCCTCAAGCTCCTTCTGCAAAGCGTGGAGCCGCTCGGCGGCGCGGCGCTGATCGGGATCCGGCTGCAATTCGCCAGAGGCGACAAGCCTTTCATATTGCGCGAGTATCCCGCTCACCGCGGTGCGAACTTCCTGATGATGCCGCTAAATGCTGCGACCCGGTCTTCATCCTGCTCGACAGTGCCGCGGATGAAAGCGAGCTTGCCGGTCTCCTGAAAGATTTCGGAAACGGCATCGAGGGGCCGCCGGGGATCACCACCACCCACGAATTGCGTGGAAAGCTCGAGCGTCACCGACGGCCCGGCATTGCCACTGCCGATGACATGCATGGTGGTGAAGAGCGAAATGTCGATCAGCCCCAGCGTAACTGCTCCGTGGATGATACCTTGCAGGTTCTCATGCTTGCGCTCCGGAAACATGCGCAGCCGGCACTTGTCGCCTTCGCGGCGCGTCAGCAACTTGCCCATCACCGCGCCGTTGAAAAGCGTCTTGTCCTTCAGGTCCCAGTGATACCATCCGGGATGATCCGGGTCGGGGCCGTGTTCGAAAACCTCGTCCTTCAGCGCCACGAATTGGTGTCCGGTCCCTAGATCTGCCGTTCGGCCATCATCTTCTTGGTTTCGGCGATGGCCTTCGCCGGTGAAAGCCCCTTGGGGCAGACATTGGCGCAGTTCATGATCGTGTGGCAGCGATAGAGCCGGAAGGGATCTTCCAGCGCATCAAGCCGTTCGCCCGTCATCTCGTCGCGACTGTCAGCCAGCCAGCGATAGGCCTGTAGCAGGATAGCCGGGCCCAGGAACTTGTCGCTGTTCCACCAATAGCTAGGGCAGCTGGTCGAGCAGCAGGCACACAGGATGCACTCGTACAGGCCGTCAAGCTTGTCGCGCTGCTCCACACTCTGCAGCCGTTCCTTGCCGCTCGGCGTTGGGCTGACGGTCTGAAGCCATGGCCGGATCGAGGCATATTGCGCATAGAAATGGGTGAAATCGGGCACCAGGTCCTTGATCACATCCATATGCGGCAGCGGCGTGATTCGGATCTCGCCCTTCAGGTCCTCGATCGCGGTGGTGCAGGCGAGCCCGTTGCTGCCATTCATGTTCATCGCGCAGGAGCCGCAAATGCCCTCGCGACAGGAACGGCGGAAAGTCAGCGTGGGATCGATCTCGTTCTTCACCTTGAGCAGTGCATCGAGCACCATCGGCCCGCATTGCTCAAGATCGATCTCGAATGTGTCGTAACGGGGGTTCTCACCGCTATCGGGATCGTAGCGATAGACCTTGAACTTCTTGATCTTGGTGCCGCCCTCAGCCTTGTGTTCGCGGGACTTGCCCGTGATCTTCGAATTCTTGGGAAGGGTAAAGGTGGCCATCGATAAGCTTCCTGATCTGAGCGCTTGGGCAGTCTCTTAGCGATTGTGCCCCGCATGGCAAGCGGGGCCAAGCGCTTTCTGCGCCGCGGAATTACACGGGCCCCGTCCAAACGAGAGCATAACCACTACTTCATCAATCCATGGCGGCGCAGGCTTGTTGCCAAGATCGTTTCAATCAACTGTTCCTGCGTCCATCCTGCAAGAGCTGCGGCACGACCGAACACCTTCTGCGACCACAAATTGCAGTTGAGATTTAGCTCAAGGAAGGTGACTTCGCCCGTTTCCTCGTTCACGCGAAACTCGAACCGGCCATAATCGAACGGGCGATATTCCTCCCACAGCTTGCGCGTGTAGTCGGCTATCCTGGCTGCAATCGCTTCGTCCTCAAACGGATCGAGCGAGTATTTCTGGCTGCGATCGACCAGATCGCGCTTTTCCTGATAGGTGCGCAGATGCGAAGGATCTGCCTGGCGGAAGATCATCATCGGCAGGATCACGGGTTCATCAAGCGTGACGCAGGGAACCTCGACATCGCTGCCGATCACGAAGGGTTCGACCAGCGCATCATGGCCCAGCTCATGCACCTCATCGACCGCTGCCTTCACGCTCGCCCAATCGGTGGCATCGTGGACGCCCCAGCTTGCCGAGGAATTGTTGGGTTTGATGACGAAGCGCTCGCCCTCGGGGCATTTCTCTTCCAGGATCGGTGCGCCGCGGCGATAGATCGCCCAGGGCGCGGTGGGGACACCCGCGTCGCGCGCAGCACGCTTTGCCAGATGCTTGTCATCGGACAGGCCGCGCAGGATCGGGCTGGCGCCGATATAGGGGATGCCGGCACGCTCACACAGAAGCGGGCAAAGCATTTCCGAATTGAAGAATCCTGCGCGATTGAGCAGCGGAAAGACGAAATCGAACTCCGGCTTGTCGAACAGAATCTCGAATCGATCGGCGATTGTGAGGTTCAATCCCAGGCCCTTGAGCACTTCCCGCATCTCGACGTGATATGTCGCGTGATTGCCATCTTCCGCGCTTCCGCTGCCGTCCCACAGCGCATTCTTGGCGATAAACAATATCTTGAGCCGCTCCTTTGCTTCCGGATCGATCGCCAGGGGATTCAGAATCTTTTCCACGCGCGTCACTTTCTGCTTTGAGGCTCTGGTGCGGCCCCTTAATTGCGCTATTGCTCCCGTCAAATCCTATTTGCCAGCACGACCTGAGAGGCAACAATTCACACTCCGACGCCTTCAGTCGCATTTCCACTCTATAGCGGCGATATCGAACTGGATGGCCAAACGCGCCAGACCATAGACTGCCTGGCGAGCGGTGGTGACGCGCGCATAGTCCTCGACCGGGAAACCGGGCTGAACCGCTATCTTTCCGCGCCATATCCCAGTGCGGTCATGGCTTATGCTTCATCGACAGCCAACGATATGAGCAGGGACGCGTTCGCGCATGTCCACGCAATCGCCGCTCAGGGCATACCGGAATATGCTGAAGGGCTCGATCACCTGCGCGGTCGCATCAAGCGCGCCTATGCACTCGGCGACAAGTGCGAAGTGGGCTTCGCAGCGTCTGGAACGGATCTTGAATATTTGCCGATTGCGGCAGTTCGGGGCCGGGCGAAGGGCGGAGTGCACAATATCCTGCTGGGTGCGGATGAGGTGGGTAGCGGCTGCATCCATTCCGCTCACGGCCACTATTTCGCAGAGCAAACCCCGCTTGGTGTGGCGACCAAGCCTGGGGTTCAGGTTCCCGGCCTGGAACGGGTATTCCTGGCCGACGTCCCCGTGCGATGTGGGGAAGGGCTGGCGCGTACGCCAGCAGAGGTTCTCGCCGATTTTGAGCGCCAGATCGCCATTGCCCATGAGAACGAACGCCATGCGCTGGTCCACGTGGTCCATGGTTCGAAGACCGGGCTGATACTGCCCGATCTCGAAGGCCTGGATTATCTGCGCAGCAAATGGGGTGGGGAGGTGACCTTTGTGGTCGATGCCTGCCAGGCCCGCATCACGACCGAGGCGCTACGCGAATATGTTGAACGCGATGCAATCGTGTTCCTCACAGGATCGAAATTCATGGGCGGCCCGCCGTTCAATGGTTTTGCCATTCTGCCAAGATCGATCATCTCCACCGCTCAGCCACCCTCAGGCGGCCTTGCGACCATTTTCGCGCGGGCCGAATGGCCGCAAGGATGGCAAGGGCGCGAAAATCTGACCGAGAGTGAGAATCCCGGCTTGCTGCTGCGCTACGAAGCTTCGGTTTTCGAGTTGGAGCGATTTCAGAAGATAGGGATGGTGCAGGTCGAACGGGTGATCGACGCCTTCGAACGCGCGATCAAGGAAGCCCTTCTTGATTCGTGTGCTATCCGCATGGTCCGGCCATTTCCCAAAGGGCAAAGGGAAGAGGCCGAAACGCACCCGATCGAGATGCGCACGCTGGTTACGCTCGACCTTTCCGCCGTACCTGGTGTCCGGACCTTCGAAGACGCCCAGAAACTGCACCGCAAACTGGCAGTGGACGGAATTCGCCTGGGCCAACCAGTCAAATGCGTGCGGCTGGAGGATAACGAATGGGGCGGGACTCTTCGGATCGGCCTTTCGATGCCCCAGATGGTTCACCTGTCCCAGCTGGACAACGATGCGCTTTCAGCCAGCCTTCACAGCGATATGAGTCGCATCGCGGCGGCATTGCAGTGCTCGAAATAGGCACCCTTCAGGTTTGAATTTCTGAGATAACTTCGCTGTAAACTCACCAGTCGTTCAATTGAATGATTGCAGTGCCGGTCCGATCGACCTAGCCTCTCGATTGCGCATGTTGCGCAGGATTTCGTCGGTCTTGGAGGTCGTGCCGGTGGGATTGCAGAATTGGTATGATCGGCATGTCTTGCCGAAATTGATCAATCTGGCTTGTGGCCAGGGCCAGATCATGAAGCGCCGTGCGCAGATTGTACCGCTCGCCAGCGGCCATGTGTTCGAGCTCGGCTGCGGTGGCGGACTCAATCAGGAATTCTACCAATCCAGCCTTGTCTCGAGCTTTTCGGGGATCGATCCGCATGGCGCCCTGCTCGATCAGGCAACCGCAAGGGCCCGTGCCAGAGGATGGAAATGCGACATTCGCGAAGCGCTGGGTGAGGATATTCCCTTCGCCAGCGGTTCATTCGATACCGTTGTCTGCACCTTCACCCTGTGTTCGGTTGACGACCCCCGGCAGGTCATGGCCGAAATGCGCCGCATACTTAAGCCGAACGGCAGATTGCTGTTTCTCGAACACGGACGCGCACCCGATCCGGGCGTAGCAAAATGGCAAAAGCGGATCGAACCGGTGTGGAAACGGATCGGCGGTGGATGCCATTTGACGCGGCCGATCGGTTCAGCATTGCGCGGCGCTGGTTTCGATGTCGAGCCGCTGGGGCAAGGCTATCTGCCCAAGAGCCCCCGGTTTGCGAGCTGGAACGAATGGGGCGTGGCGCGCAGGGCAGGAGCCTGAAAAGGAGAGGGGCACGAGACAGTAAGTCTCGCACCCCTTCTTCCGTTTCAGCTCAATGTTTTACTCGCCGAATGTTCTTTGCCACCAGCCACGACGCGGACCGCCGTCTTCGGCACCGCCATCGGGGCCTTCCGCATCATCGGATGTTTCGGCAGGCGCTTCCCTGGTCGCTTCGACGCTCTCGGCTGATACTGCCGGAGAAGCATCGGCCTCGGTCTTCTTGGCTTTCGAGCTAGCGCGTGTGCGCTTTGCCTTGGGCTTGGGCTTGGGCTTTTCTTCCCCGGCCTCGGCTTCCTCGCTTGTAGCAACTTCCTCGGCGGCTGCTTCCTCTACCGCTTCGACCTTCTTCTTGCGAGGCGCACGCTTGCGCTTGGGCTTTTCCTCGGCCTCTGGTTCAGGTTGTTCAGACGGCTTGTCGCTGTCGCCGTCCGTACCAGCTTCGGGCTCTTCGGCCTTATCAGCCTTCTTGCGTCGAGAGCGCTTGGGTTTCGGCGTTTCCTCTTCGGCTGCAACAGGCTCGTCATCGGAGGATTCCGACTCTGCAGCTTCTTCGACTACTTCGCTTTCTTCCGTTCCGCCCTCATCGGAAGCGGATTTGCGACGGCGACGACCGCCGCGGCTGCGGCGCCGCTTCTTGGGCTTTTCCTCACCGTCGTCGTCCGATTCTGCATCGCTTGCATCTTCGGCATCGCCAAAACCGGACTCGGCATCGGAATCGCCTTCAGAACGATCCTCTGTCTCTTCGCCATCTAGCTGTTCCTGGCGCTTCTTGTTGCGGCCTCGGCCGCCACGACGCCGGCGCCGGCGTTTCTTCCTGGGCGCTCCGTCCTCATCGTCGGAATCTTCCTCATCGACGATATCCTCGTCTTCCTCGTATTCATCGACGATCGGCTCGAACCGTGGCGCTTCAGAGGGCCGGGGGCCTGAGCTCGAAACGCTCATCTTGGCGCCTTCTTCCTCGCCCTCCGGAATTACCTCGACCGAAACACCATAGCGTTCTTCAATCTCTGCGAGATCGGAGCGCTTGGCATTGAGCAGGTAAATTGCCGCTTCCGTACTGGCCGCCAGGCGGATGATCGTTCCCTTGCCCTTGGCCGCTTCGTCCTCGATCAGACGCAGCGCGGAAAGGCCAGCGCTGGAGGCTGTGCGGACAAGGCCGGTCCCGTCGCAATGCGGGCAATCGCGTGTGGTCGCTTCGAGCACGCCGGTGCGAAGGCGCTGGCGGCTCATTTCCATCAGGCCGAAGCCCGAAATCCGCCCGACCTGGATCCGCGCCCGGTCATGCTTGAGCGCTTCCTTCATCGCCTTTTCGACTTTACGGACGTTGGAGTTGTACTCCATGTCGATGAAGTCGATCACCACCAGGCCAGCCATATCGCGAAGGCGCAACTGGCGCGCGATTTCCTTGGCCGCTTCGAGATTGGTCGAAAGCGCGGTCTGCTCGATCCCATGTTCCTTGGTCGAACGGCCCGAGTTGATGTCGATCGAAACCAACGCCTCGGTCGGGTTGATCACGAGATAACCGCCCGATTTGAGCTGCACGACGGGATCGTACATCGCCCTGAGCTGGTCTTCGGCACCATAGCGCTGGAACAGCGGAACCGGATCGGAATAGGCCTTCACCCGCCGTGCATGGCTGGGCATGAGCAGTTTCATGAAGTCCTTGGCCGATTTATATCCGCCTTCGCCTTCGACCACGACCTCTTCAATCTCGCGATTGTAGATGTCACGGATTGCACGCTTGATCAGGTCGGAATCCGAATGGATCAGCGTGGGAGCAGTCGACGAAAGCGTCTTTTCGCGAATCTCATCCCACAACCGAGCAAGATAGTCGAAGTCCCGCTTGATTTCGGTCTTGGTCCGGCTGAGGCCCGCTGTGCGTACAATCAGCCCCATCGACTTGGGCAGCGTGAGGTCAGACACGACCTGCTTCAATCGCTTGCGGTCGGCTGCCGAACTTATCTTGCGGCTGATCCCGCCACCATGCGACGAGTTGGGCATCAGCACAGTGTAGCGCCCGGCAAGACTGAGATAGGTGGTCAGCGCCGCACCCTTGTTGCCGCGCTCTTCCTTTACGACCTGAACCAGCAGAACCTGACGGCGCTGGATAACGTCCTGGATCTTGTAGCGGCGGCGCAGTGCCATGCGCTTGGCGCGGACTTCGTCCACTTCCTTTGCGCGGCTGCTCTTGCCCTGGCCCTTGCCACCTTGACGGCGGCGCCCGCGACGACCCCGTCCACGACGAGAGCCCTTCCTGTCGTCATCGTCACTATCGCTGTCTTCGCTATCGGATTCGTCCGATTCCTCGTCCGAATCTTCCTCGTCCTCGTCATCACCATCGTCATTGTCATCGCCGTTCTCGACGTGACCGTCTTCAATCGTGGCGACCTTGTCCTTCTCGCTGGTGTCGATCTCCTCGACACCATCTTCGGCCAGGTCTTCTGCCAGCGCCTCAGCCGATTCCTCGTCCTCGGCATCGTATTCGTCGCCGGGGAGGTTACCCTCTTCCTCTTCCTCGGCACGAAGGCGCGCCTCTTCCTCGGCGGCTTCGGCTTCTTCAGCCAGCAGCCGCTCGCGATCAGCCTGCGGAATCTGGTAATAGTCGGGATGGATTTCGTTGAAGGCGAGGAACCCGTGGCGGTTGCCGCCAAAATCGACGAACGCTGCCTGAAGCGAGGGTTCTACGCGGGTTACCTTGGCGAGGTAGATATTGCCTTTAATCTGCTTGTGTTCAGCAGATTCGAAATCAAACTCTTCAATCCGGTTGCCTTTGAGCACCGCCACCCGCGTTTCTTCCGGGTGGCGCGCGTCGATGAGCATACGCGTTGCCATTATATTGTCTCCGAACGCCAACGGGTGGGGACCAGCCTCCAACCCGGTTGCGCGTATATGTGTAAGGACCGGTCGCCTTCATGGTCGGACCGGCGGGATTGCTTCGGCCCTGCGCAGTTTGCTGGCAGGGCGAAAGTTCTGCGTCTGCAGAGACAAGATTGCATGATGTCGATGCAGCCTGGCCAACATAAGCCATGGCGCGCCCGAAGCGCTGCTCATGAAATTGTTGGGAGGGACGACTCATCTCTGCTTCAACCTGTTGTAACGCTTCGCAAACTGGTCATTGCGAAGTTTGGGGAATTCTCGCCTGTAGAAGCCTTCAGGGAAGGTTCGGGTCAGGCTCAGCCCGGTATGCAGCGTGCTAGCACCGTGTATTACACCCCGCAACCATATTGCGTTAACATCGCGACACAACGTATCGGATCAGGACCATGGCATTGCGTTGGCATCTTGCACTGGCGGTGGCGCTTCCGGTCGCTTTGGTCGCCAGCCTGATCGGGCTGGGGATAAAGGTCCCCGTGCCATATTTTTTCGGGCGCAGTTATGTCCTGCACCTGCTGCTGCCTGACGCAGCCAGGCAAATTGCGCTTCCGGGCGTTTACGGCCCTGACGATCCAAGCCGTCCGCTGGTCGTCATCGACGCAGGGCATGGAGGTCGCGATCCGGGTGCAGTGGGTCAGGGCTTTCGTGAAAAGGATATTACGCTGGGTCTTGCAAAGGCGCTGCGTGACAAGCTGGTCGAGCAAGGGGGCGTTCGCGTTGCGCTGACGCGCGAAGAGGATCGAATTGTGGCCCTGGCAGAGCGCCCGGAGATTGCGCGCCGCCTCGGGGCCGATCTGTTCCTCTCCATCCATGCCGATTCAGCTGGCGAAAAGACACCTGTGAGCGGAGCGAGCATCTACACTCTTTCGCGCAAGGCCTCCTCGAAAGCCGCAGCCCGTTTCGCAGCCCGCGAAAACGATGCCGACCGTGTGAACGGCCTTTCAATCGATGGGCAAAGCGAGGAAGTGAGCGCGATCCTGGTGGAACTGTCGCAAAAGCGCGCGCAGCATGACTCGAACGAATTCTCCTCGCTTATAAGGCGAGAAGGGCAATCCGAGCTTGTGTTCCATCCCAGCCCGCAGCGATCGGCGGACCTGGTGGTGCTGCATTCGCCTGACCTTCCTTCCGTCCTGTTCGAAGCCGGCTTCGTCACCAATCCCGAAGAGGCGCGCAGGCTCACTTCACCAGAGGGCAGGGAACAATTCGCCAATGCAATGGCCCGCGCGATCCGGGTCTATTTCGCACGCCAGGCCAACCAATAGGGACTGACGAGACAGCATCCATTCATCTGTTCCCGGTTTTGTAGCTTTCCGGCATCAAGCCGCTGGCGCGCCGACAAAACTGCATGCTAAGAGCCCAGCCACATCATGGAAGACCAGTCGACAATCGAATATGTCCGCTACCGCTTGAAGCGCGACAGCTCCGCAGCGGCGGAATGGTTTCGCACGAATTGGAAGGGCAAGCGCTGGTTCCGCTGGGCCGCGGCCGCGCTCGCCGCGTTTGTCCTGTTATGGATGGGCGCGTGGGCCTTGCTGGCACGCGACCTGCCTGAAGCGGAAACGCTGCTCGATTACGAAACACCGTTGCCCACCGTGGTTCGCGGGATCGATGGCGAGATCGTCCATTCATACGCACGCGAACGACGGGTCCAGCTCCAGTATCGCGATTTTCCCGAGAAATTGGTCGAAGCATTCCTGTCTGCCGAGGACAAGACCTTCTTCAGCCACGGTGGCGTCGACCTGACCGGCACCGCCAATGCCGTGTTCGACTATGTCCGCAAATATGGTTCGGGGCAGCGCGCGGTCGGCGGATCAACGATTACCCAACAGGTGGCCAAGAACCTGCTGCTGGGTGACGAATACTCGGTGACACGCAAGCTCAAGGAAATGATCCTCGCTCGCCGCATCGAAGACGTGCTGAGCAAACAGGAGATCCTGGAACTCTATCTCAACGAGATTCCACTTGGACGGCGCAGCTTCGGCGTTCAGGCGGCCTCGCGCGCCTATTTCGACAAGGACGTGGGCGACCTCGACCTGCACGAAATGGCCTTCCTCGCAATCCTGCCCAAAGCCCCCGAGCGATATGGCCGCAAGCGCTATGAAAAGATGGCGCTCGAAAGGCGCGATTTTGTCTTGCACCAGATGGAGGACAACGGCTTCATCACGGCCGAAGACCTGCGCGAGGCTCAGGCGAAGCCACTTGGACTGGTGACCCAGCGGACCGAACGTTCGGCCGATGCCGGGTATTTCCTGGAAGAGGTTCGCCGCCAGTTGATCGACAAGTTCGGCGAGACAGCCGAGGATGGACCGAACAGCGTCTATGCTGGCGGGCTTTGGGTCCGTACCTCGCTCGACACCGAATATCAGGACGCGGCACGCGAAGCCTTGCGCGCCGGGCTCCTGCGCTATCACGGCAACCGTGGATGGACCGGGCCGATCGCCACAATCAAGATGGACGATGGCAATTGGCAGAGCCAACTCGCCAGTTCCTATCTCGGTATCCGCTACAAGGACTGGCGCGTCGGCGTAGTGACGCAGCGAAGCGGATCAAGCGCGACGATAGGCTTCTCGGACGGCAAGGAAGCCCCCCTCAGCGGCTTGCCCGACAAGCTCAAGGCCGGCGACGTGATCGTGGCTTCACCCAGCGGCAATGGATACAGCGTCAGGACCGTCCCGGAAGTTTCCGGCGGCTTCCTGGCGGAATCGGTCCAGACCGGGAGGATCCTCGCGATGCAGGGCGGTTTCGACCACCGCTTGAGCGATTTCAATCGTGCGACGCAGGCAGAACGGCAGCCCGGCTCGACGATCAAACCGTTCGTTTATGCGACCGGACTCGACAATGGCATGACTCCCGCAACCGAAGTGCCCGACCAGACCTTCTGTTACTATCAGGGTTCGCAACTGGGCGAGAAATGCTTCCGCAACTTTGGCGGCGGAGGTGGGGGCATCCACACCATGCGCTGGGGCCTCGAGCAGTCGCGCAATCTGATGACGGTCCATATCGCAATGGATGCGGGAATGCCGAATGTCATCCAGACCTTCGAAAAGATGGGCATAGGCTCCTATCAGCCCTATCCGGCCTTCGCGCTGGGGGCAGGCGACACAACGGTCGAAAGGATCGTCAATGCCTATGCCGCATTGGCCAATCACGGCCGTCTGCATAAACCTACAGTGATCGACTACATCCAGGATCGCAGAGGCAAGGTGATCTGGCGCGCCGACAAGCGAAAATGTGACGGCTGCAACATGGCCGAGTGGGACGGGCAGCCGATGCCCCGCCTGGGTGCTATGGGCCAGCAAGCGCTGGACCCGCGCACAGCCTATCAGGTGGTCCACATGATGGAGGGGGTTGTGACACGCGGTACGGCTGTGCGGCTGCGCGATCTGGACCTGCCGCTATTCGGCAAGACCGGCACTACTTCCGGACCGACCAACGCATGGTTCGTTGGCGGATCGCCGGAGGTCGTCGCCGGTGTCTATGTTGGCTTCGACCAGCCCCGCAATCTGGGCGGCTGGATCCAGGGCGGCAACACCGCTGCCCCGATCTTCAAGCAATTCGTGCAGGCCACGCGGGAGCGCTGGAAGGACGAACCCGCCGTTGCGCCTGCTGGCGTGCGAATGGTGCGGATCGACCGGCTTTCGGGCAAGCGCGTGTTTGACGCCTGGCCGACCGACGAGCCCAAGGCTGCAGTGATCTGGGAAGCGTTCAAGCCTGATACCGAGCCACCGCGCGCTACGCGCCAGGATGCAATCGCCGCCAAGCGCCAGGAGATCCTGGCGCTGATCCGCGAAGGCAAGAACGGCGGTGAACAGCAGGTTATCGTCACTGACGGGAACGGTGAGCCGGGCGATTTCGTTGAAGAGCAGGGCGGCATCTACTGATATCGCCGCTTCATGACCGGATAAGGTAGGCGTAACATGAACATCTTTCGCAGGATCACATTCGGCGCCGCATTGGCTTTCGCAGCATCCGCGCCTGCAGCCGCAGAGCTACCCGTCGGGGCTAAGGCTCCGGGCTTTTCGACCAAGGCCGCGCTGGCCGGCAAAAGCTTCGGCTTCTCGCTTAGCGCCGCTCTCGCGAAGGGCCCTGTTGTGCTCTATTTCTACCCCAAGGCGTTTACGCAGGGATGCACGCTGGAAGCGAATGCTTTCGCCGAGGCCATGCCCGAGTTCGCTGCCGCCGGTGCGAGCGTTGTGGGCATGTCGAACGATGATATCGAAACGCTGAAGGAGTTCTCGCGCAAGGAATGCCGCGACGCGTTCCCGGTTGGAGTTGCCAGCGCCAAGTTGATCCAGGCCTATGACGTGGCCTTGATCCGCGATGGGAAGGACACGGGCGTTACCAGCCGCACGAGCTATGTCATCGCCCCGGACGGCAAGATCGTTATGGTACATTCCGACATGGACTATCGCGATCACGTGCGTCTGACGCTCGAAGCGGTGCACAAACTCACACACTAGCGCGAGGCAGGCACTCCGCCATTCTTTACAATCGCAAGCCGTCCGCTAAGCGGGCGGCAACAGATTTTTGCGAAGGACGTATTATGCGTGCCGAAGGGCAGGCCTTCATTGACCGGATAGAAGCAGCGCTCGAACTTGTGCGCCAGTCGCTGGATTGGGAACGCGCGTTGAGGCGTCTCGACGAGCTGAACGCACGCGTGCAGGACCCGAGTTTGTGGGACAATCCGAAGGAAGCGCAGGCCGTAAGCCGCGAACAGAAGCAGCTCGAGAGTGCCATCGGAACGGTCAAGGAAATCTCTGCCGAGATGGCCGACGCCATTGAGTTCATCGAAATGGGCGAAGCCGAGGGCGAGGACAGCGTTATCGAGGATGGCCTTGCTACGCTTGAACGGCTCGCAGACCGGGCCGATTCGGACAAGGTCCAGGCGCTGCTATCGGGCGAAGCCGATGGCAACGACACCTATATCGAGATTCATGCCGGTGCCGGCGGCACTGAAAGCCAGGACTGGGCCGAGATGCTCCAGCGCATGTATTCCCGCTGGGCAGAACAGCGCGGATACAAGGTCGAAGTGGTCGATTACCATGCGGGCGATCAGGCCGGGATCAAGTCCGCCACGCTTCTGGTGAAAGGCGACAATGCCTATGGCTATGCCAAGACCGAAAGCGGCGTGCACCGTCTTGTCCGTATCAGCCCCTATGACAGCTCCGCACGGCGCCACACCTCGTTCAGTTCGGTCTGGGTCTACCCTGTGATCGACGACGATATCGAGATCGAAGTCAATGAAGGGGATCTCAAGATCGATACCTATCGGGCATCGGGCGCGGGCGGACAGCACGTCAACACGACCGATTCCGCGGTGCGTATCACCCACGTCCCCACGGGCATTGTCGTCGCCAGCCAGAATGACCGCAGTCAGCACAAGAACCGCGCTACCGCGATGAACATGCTCAAGGCGCGGCTGTTCGAACGCGAGATGGCGGAACGCGAAGCTGCGGCAAGCGGCGAATATCAGGAAAAGAGCGAAATCGGCTGGGGCCACCAGATCCGGTCGTACGTGTTGCAGCCCTATCAGATGGTCAAGGATTTGCGCACGGGTGTGACTTCCAGTTCGCCCGACAATGTGCTCGACGGCGGGATTGACGATTTCATCTCTGCCGCTTTGGCACAGCGCGTCACCGGCGAGACGGTAGAAGTGGAAGACGTCGATTGATGCTGAAGTGGTTTGCACCTTGCTTCGCGCTCCTCGCGCTGGCCAGTTGCGGGCCCAAGGGCGAAGAGTCGGAGCGCCCGGGAAGCGCGCTCGATTTTCCCGAGGCTGACCGGCCCGTCTCCGGCCTTGGCGCAAACCAGATTTCGACCGAAGACATTCGTGACAGCCGCGGCGAAGCGCAGAAGGTCATGGACCTCGCGAATGTCAGGAACGGGATGACTGTCGCCGATATCGGCGCGGGTGAAGGCTATTATACGGTTCGCCTGGCGGAACGTGTGGGCGAGGGCGGTCGCGTGCTCGCGCAGGATATCGATAGCGAGGCATTGGCCCGGTTGGGGCAGCGGGTCGAACGCGAACGGCTGGACAATGTTTCGATCAAGCTGGGCACACCGGACGATCCACAGCTTCCGGTCGACAGTTTCGACCGGATATTTCTCGTCCACATGTATCACGAAGTAACCGAACCCTATGCGTTCCTTTGGCGGCTCTGGCCTGCGCTGGCGGAAGGCGGGCAGGTGATCGTGGTCGATACGGACCGACCGACCGACCAGCACGGCATCCCGCCGCTTCTGCTTTCCTGCGAGTTTGAAACAGTTGGCTACCGACTTGTCGAATTCGTCGAGAAACCCGATATCAGGGGTTACTTCGCCCGCTTCGAGCGTGATGGGAAGCGCCGCGAACCTTCGCTGATCCGTCCGTGCCGCATGCGGAACTGATCGCCGGGTGGCCGGAAGCGCAGCTTGCGCCTGGATTACTGTACGCCTATGCGCGCTACTCCGGTAGGAAGCCGGTCGGAATTCGGATGTAGCATCGAGCGCATCCACTAGGGGAGCCAAAGTTTGTTCAAGGGATTAAGCCCGATTGTGTATGGCGGGCGAGAGGTATGGCCGCTGGTCGAAGGCGGCAAGGGCGTTTCCGCCACGAATCACGCAAGCTCCGGCGCATGGGCTGCGGCAGGCGGCATTGGAACTGTCAGTGCGGTCAATGCCGACAGTTATGACGAAGACGGCAATCCCATCCCGCAGGTTTATCCGCAGGCGACCCGCAAGGAGCGGCACGAGCAGTTGATCCGCTATGCGATTGACGGCGCTACCGAACAGGTCAAACGCGCGCATGAGATCGCCAATGGCAAGGGCGCGATCAATATCAACGTGCTTTGGGAAATGGGCGGCGCGCAGGCGGTGCTCGAAGGCGTTCTGGAGAACTGCAAGGGCCTGATAACCGGTGTCACTTGCGGCGCCGGAATGCCTTACAAACTTGCCGAGATCGCGGCGCGTTTCAACGTCCACTACCTGCCGATCATCAGCTCTGCTCGCGCGTTCCGTGCACTGTGGAAGCGCAGCTATTCCAAGGTTCCCGAACTGATGGCGGCGGTGGTTTATGAGGACCCGTGGCTTGCCGGTGGGCACAACGGATTGTCCAATGCGGAAGATCCGACCAAGCCCGAAGATCCCTATCCCCGGGTGAAGGCCCTGCGCGAAACCATGCGCAAGGAAGGCGTTTCGGAAGACACCGCGATCGTGATGGCCGGCGGCGTCTGGTTCCTGCGCGAATGGAACGATTGGATCGACAATCCGGAGCTGGGCAAGATCGCATTCCAGTTCGGCACGCGCCCGCTTTTGACCAAGGAAAGCCCGATCCCGCAGGTCTGGAAGGAAATGCTGCGCACGGTCGAGCCGGGCGATGTGCTGCTCCATAAGTTCAGCCCGACGGGCTTCTACTCAAGCGCGGTGAAAACTCCGTTCCTCTATGACCTGATGCATCGCAGCGAGCGGCAAATTCCGATCTTCAAGCGCGGAGAGGAAGAGGGCACCGTTCCTTTGCTCGATCACGGCAAGGCGAAATATTTCTGGGTCCATCCCGGCGACCAGCGCAAGGCGCTGGCCTGGATCGGCGAAGGCTTCAGCGAACCGCTCAAGACGCCCGATGACACCGTGGTGTTCGTCACTCCCGAGAGCGCCGAAGTGATCCGCAAGGACCAGCAGGATTGCATGGGCTGTCTCAGCCATTGCCAGTTTTCGAGCTGGAAGGATCACGACAATTACACGACCGGGCGCCTGGCCGATCCGCGCAGCTTCTGCATCCAGAAGACCCTGCAGGACATTGCCCATGGCGGCGACCCGGACGAGAACCTCGCCTTTGCCGGTCACGCAGCCTACCGCTTCAAGCAGGACCCGTTCTATTCGAACAATTTCACCCCGACGGTGAAGGAGCTGGTCGAGCGGATCCTGACCGGCGATTGATGCGGGATGGGGCAGTGAGCTTTGGCTCGCTCGCCCGCTCGGTTCGTTTCAATCCATTTCCCAGCCGCGTTCACCGTGGCTGGTGATGTCCAGACCTTCGGTTTCCTCGTCCTGGGATACGCGCATCGGGAATACCAGGCTGACCATCAGCGCAAGCACAGCGGTTGCAATGGCGCTGTAGATCGCCACGATCCCGACCGAGAGAACCTGCGAGCCGAACTGGCTGCCCATGCTCATGCCCTGGGCATAGCCGGTCCCGCCAAGCGCAGGCGACAGAAACAGCCCCAGAAGGACGCTTCCGAGCATCCCGCCGACGCCGTGAACCGCAAAGACATCGAGCGAATCGTCGATCTTCATACGGAACTTCACCAGTTGAATCGCGCCATAGCAGACCACGGCAGCCAGCATGCCGAACAGGATTGCCGCACCGGGTGAGATGAATCCCGCTGCCGGAGTGACTGTAGCAAGCCCGGCGATGGCGCCGGTGGCCCAGCCGATGCTGGTCGGCTTGCCTACCATGATCCGTTCCACCAGCAGCCAGACAAGCGCCGCTGCACTGGCAGCAACATGAGTGTTGATTATCGCGCTGGACGCATCGTCGGTCGCGACGAAGGCGGAACCGCCATTAAAGCCGAACCAGCCGACCCAGAGCAGCGAAGCGCCCACCATGGTAAGGACAGGGGCGTGCGGCAGCATCAGGCGAGTGGGGAAGCCGTCGCGTTTGCCGAGCAGAAGAGCCACAACCAGCGCGGAAACCCCCGCGGTGGTATGCACTACGATCCCGCCGGCAAAATCGAGCACGCCGAAGCGCTGCGCCATCCAGCCGCCACCCCAGACCCAGTGGGCGACCGGAGCATAGACCACCAGGCTCCACAGCGTGCAGAACCCCAGCACCCAGCCAAAGCGCGCACGGTCAACCCATGCGCCCACCATCAGCGCAGGAGTGATTACCGCGAAGGTCATCTGGAACAGCACGAAGGTGCTTTCCGGCATGGTTGTGCCAGCACGGACCGAACCGAGATCGGTCAGCATCCAGGCATTGCCGCCGCCCAGCCATCCACTGGTCACGCTGCCGAACGCCAACGTATAGCCGACCACTACCCACAGGACCGAAGCAATCGCCGCGATCGCTCCACATTGCAGCAGCACCGAAAGCACGTTCTTCGCCCGCACCAACCCGCCATAAAACAGGCCGAGCCCGGGCAAAGTCATCATCAGGATCAGGGCCGAGGCCGTCAGTATCCAGGAGGTATCGCCGCTATCGCTCATCGCCATTGCTGCCGAATCCTGCGCCGAGGCGGCTGTCGGAAAGAAAACCAGCACACCAAGCACTGCAAGCAAACGCATTATCACCCGAATTTCCCCTCACCGGCCTGGAGGCGCGCGGCCTCAAGCCGTGGCGGTTAGGATATTATCTGGCGTGATTACAAGCCCCCACGCAAGGATCGTGCACAAAGCTGGGGGTCGACTATTGCGCCAGCGCGGTCAACACCTGGTCAGGCGGGCGGTGACCATCCATCCAGAACCGGATGTTCGCGATGACCTTCTCGCCCGATGCCTCGCGTCCTTCCGCAGTCGCACTGCCGATATGCGGCAAGGTCATGACGTTGGGCAGGTCGAGCAGTCGAGGATCGACATTTGGTTCATCGGGATAGACGTCCAGGCCGACACCGATGAGCTTGCCTTGCTGCAATGCCGCAATCATCGCTTCCTGGTCTATCAACTCTCCGCGCGCAGTGTTGATGAGGCAGGCGCCGGCAGGCATCAACCCGATGCGACGTTCGTCCATCAGATGATGCGTTTCAGGCGTCGCGGGGCAATGGAGCGAGAGGATGTCTGCCTGAGCGATCAGGTCGTCCAGCCCTTCGACATAGCGTGCGCCGAACATCCGCTCGATCGCTTCAGGCAGTCGCTTGCGATTATGATAGGCGATCTCAAGGCCGAAAGCTTTGGCGCGGTGCGCCACGCCCTGTCCGATCCGGCCCATGCCGACAATGCCGAGTACCTTGCCAGCAAGCTTGCGGCCAAGCAGCGCGGTTGGAGTCCAGCCTGTCCATTCGCCGCGCCGTACCATGGCGATGCCTTCACGCACCCGTCGCGGCAGTCCGATGACCATCTCCATCGCAATATCCGCCGTATCATCAGTGAAGACGCCGGGCGTATTGGTGACGATTATCTTGCGCTTTGCGGCGGCGGCCAGGTCGATATGGTCAGTTCCTGCACCGAAACTCGCGATCAGCCGCAGCCGGTCCCCCGCCTGTTCGATCATCTCGGCATCGATGCTGTCGGTAACCGTTGGCACCAGGACGTCAGTATCCTGCATGGCCTTCAACAGGTCTTCGCGGCTCATCGGTACGTCCGCCGAATTGAGTTTCGCATCGAACAACTCGCTCATCCGTGATTCGACCGATGGCATCAGATGCCTCGTCACCACGACCTTGGGTTTGCCATCGATGGGTTTGCGGATTGCTTCGTTCTCGTTCGGCATAGGAGTGCGCTAGGACGGGCAGGGTAGGGCGGTCAAGCGGCCGGTGATGTCTGCTTGAAGCAAACCGGGTAGGCACGCTAATAGGTGACTGATGTTTCGGCTTCTTCTCGCCTCATTGGCCATTGCCCAAATCCTGCTCTCTGCGCCGGCATATGCCCAGCAGAGAGAGACGCCTTACTGGGCCTCGATCAGGGCAGACGTGGTCAACATGCGCGTTGGCCCGAGCCATGATTACAAGATTGATTGGGTCTACAAGCGCAAGGCTCTGCCGGTGAAGGTTATCCGCGTGATGGAAGGGTGGCGGTTGATTCGCGATCCCGACGGGGCGCAGGGGTGGATCGTCGCCCGGCTGCTTAGCCCCGAGAGAACGGCAATAGTGATTGGCAAGGGCCTCGCTCCCATGCGCGAAGAGCCACAAGCAAGCTCGGAGCTAAAATGGAATGCGCAACCGGGCGTTGTAGGCGCCTTGGGCAAATGCGAATCGGGCTGGTGCGCGTTAAACGTCGAAGGACGCGAAGGCTGGATAGAGGCCGAACGACTGTGGGGAGCTGGCGAGCCGTAGGTTTCAATGAGCATTAACGAAAAAGGCGACCCGATTGGGCCGCCTTTCTCATGGATGGTCCAACCAGCGGTCGGATGATCAGCCTTCGCCGTCTTCCATCGCATCGCCTTCAGCCGCCGCATCGTCAGCTGCCTCGGAGACCTTCACCGTCACGCCATCGGGCGAAGTCGAGATAAAGCTGCCATCAGCATCCGGCTCGCCATCCGTCCAGCAGACTTCCTCCGCACCTTCAGCGGAATCGGTGAAGCAGGTTTTGCCATCCTTCAGCGCCCAGGTTCCGGTGGTTGGCTCCTGGCCTACCTGATTGTCGGTGTAGGTGCCGTCCTCATTCATGACGACCTGTCCCGAAAGAGACCCGTCTTCCGAAGCGTAGTCGAAGGTTCCCGCCCCTTCGACCGTCGCGGTTTCCGCTACGGATGTCGTATCAGCCTCGGTGTCGGCTGGAGCTTCGGCTTGCGAGCAGGCCGCGAGCAGAATTGCACCGGAATAGGCTACCAATTTCTTCATGGCATTTCCTCTCAATTATCAGCGTAGTCGATTATTCTGCAGCAGCTTCTGCGCCGCTATCGGTCTCGATCTCTTTCACGGTAGCAGTCGTCCCATCGTCATTGGTGATCGTGACAACACCGTTTTCGTCTGGCTCGCTGCCCGTACTGCAGGATGGCGGTTCATCGCTGCCGTCGGTCGAGAAACAGGCCTTCCCGTCAACCATCTCGAAGGTTCCGGTCATGTCTTCACCATCTTCTCCCGGCACCACCCAAGTGTTACCTTCATTGATGGTGATGGTGTAAGAACCGTCTTCGTTGGTCACTTCATATGTGCCAGGTTGCGGGCCCACAGGCGCTTCCGCTTCGGTTGCTACCTCTTCCTCCGCAGGAGGCGCTTCCGCCTGCGAACAAGCCGCCAGTGCGGCCAGGCCTACAATTGCAATCAATGCTTTCATGGTCATTCCCCTCTCAGTTGCGACCACCAAGTACCGCCCGCCTCGTACAGGGCGGCTCGACCAGCGGCGCAGCCGGGATCATCCCCCGACCGGCGAACCGAGCGGGGGATGTATCACAAACGAGGAATTTGTCTAAATGGTGATCAGTCGAGCAATTCGACCGCGACGGCCGTAGCCTCGCCGCCACCGATACAAAGGGTTGCGACGCCCTTTGTCTTGCCCTGTACCTTGAGTGCATTGAGCAGCGTGACGAGGATACGCGTACCGCTGGCACCGATCGGATGGCCAAGCGCAGTTGCACCGCCGTTCACATTGATCTTCTCGTGCGGGATGCCGAGATCGCGCATGGCGAACATGGCAACACAGGCGAAGGCTTCGTTGACTTCAAACAAGTCGACGTCGTCCACGCTCCAGCCAGCCAGTTCGAGGCACTTGGTGACCGCACCCACCGGTGCAGTGGTGAAATCCTTCGGCTCCTGAGCATGGGCCGCTGAAGCGACAATCCTGGCGACCGGCTTTGCGCCCTTCTCATTGGCCGTGCTGGTGCGAGCCAGGACCACGGCGGCGGCGCCATCGGAAATGGAGCTCGAAGTCGCAGCCGTGATCGTGCCATCCTTGGCAAATGCGGGGCGCAGCTGCGGAATCTTGTCCGGGCGGCCCTTGCCGGGCTGCTCATCCGTATCGACAACGACTTCACCCTTGCGCGATGCGATGGTCACGGGAACGACCTCATCGGCGAAAGCGCCGCTTTCGATCGCAGCATTTGCGCGGCGCAGAGATTCGATCGTGTACTCATCCATCTGTTCGCGCGTGAGCTGGTATGCGTCAGCGGTATCCTGCGCGAAAGTGCCCATGGCGCGGCCTGCCTCATACGCGTCTTCAAGACCGTCGAGGAACATATGGTCATAGGTCGTATCATGGCCGATGCGCGCACCCGAGCGGTGCTTCTTGAGCAGGTAGGGGGCATTGGTCATGCTCTCCATCCCGCCCGCAACGATCAGGTCGACGCTGCCGCTGGCGAGCGCTTCCGATCCCATGATGACGGTCTGCATGCCGCTGCCGCAGACCTTGTTGACCGTGGTAGCCTGGACCGATTTGGGCAGGCCGGCCTTCAGCGCGGCCTGGCGGGCAGGTGCCTGGCCAAGGCCTGCAGGAAGCACACAGCCCATGTAGATCCGGTCGACATCGTCACCGGAGACGCCAGAGCGTTCGACGGCGGCCTTGACCGCGGTTGCCCCGAGTTGGGTCGCGTCGACATCGGCGAGGGCACCCTGCATGCCGCCCATCGGCGTACGCGCATAGGAAAGAATGACAATCGGGTCGGCTTCGGAAAACTGGGGCATCGAAAAAGTCCTTGCTGGAGACGAAAGAGCGTTGGCCGCTCTAATGCTGCACTGCGGCAAACGCAAATCGAATGCGTATGTTCAGCATACTCCTTTCGTCTCAGTGGCGCTTGTCATTCTTTCGAGAGTCGGCAACAACCAGTGGCAATTCGAAACCAAGGAGAGTGGGATGGCTGAAGACCGTCGGCAAGAAATGGAGCGCATCCTGCAGCTTCAGCGAGATACCTTCACAGCAAACCGCCCCGAACCGATGGCGAAGCGCAAGGACCGCATCAAGCGGGCCATCGCTCTGCTGAAGGACAATGGCAAAGACCTGGCCAAGACGATGAATGCCGATTTCGGCAATCGCAGCAATTATCAGTCCATGCTCACCGATATCGCCGGCACTGTCAGTGCGGGCAGGGATGCGCTCAAACGCATGGATGGCTGGTCGCAAGGCGAAAAGCGCAAGGTGCAATTCCCGCTAGGACTGTTGGGAGCCAAGGCTGAAGTTCGCTATGAGCCCAAGGGCGTCATCGGCATACTGTCACCATGGAACTTCCCCGTGAACCTCGCATTCGGGCCGCTGATGCAGGTCTTTGCGGCGGGCAACCGCGCGATGATCAAGCCGAGCGAGTTTACCGAGAAGACCAGCCTGCTGATGAAGGAGCTGGTCGACGAATATTTCACGCCTGACGAGCTTGCTGTGATTACCGGTGGCCCGGAAGTTGCCGCAACCTTCTCGACACTGCCATTCGACCATCTTGTGTTCACCGGCTCGACCGCCACGGGGCGGCGCGTGATGGAAGCAGCAGCGGCCAATCTCGTGCCCGTCACGCTGGAACTGGGCGGCAAGAGCCCGGTCGTGATGGGACGTGACAGTGATTTCGCCAAGGCTGGCGAGCGTATCGCCATGGGCAAGATGATGAATGCGGGCCAGATCTGTCTCGCGCCGGACTATATGTATGTCCCGGCGGATAGGGAGGAAGATGCAATCGCGGGTGTAAGCCAGGGCGTCGCGAATATGTATCCCACTCTGCTTGAGAATGACGACTACGCCTCGATCGTGTCAGACCGGCATTTCGAGCGGCTGCAGGGCCTCGTGGCCGATGCGCGCGAGAAGGGCGCAGAGGTGATTGAAGTCAATCCCGGAGGCGAGGATTTCTCAAACGCCAATGTCCGCAAGATGCCGCTCAACATCCTGCGCGGCGTGAATGACGACATGAAGGTGATGCAGGAGGAGATTTTCGGGCCCGTCCTGCCGGTAAAGACCTACGGCCAGATCGACGAGGCGATCGACTATGTGAACAGCCATGACCGTCCACTCGGCCTCTACTACTTCGGGCAGGACAAGCGCGAGCAGGAGCAAGTGCTGTCTCGCACGATATCAGGCGGTGTGACCACCAATGACGTGGTCTTCCATGTGTCGATGGAGGATTTGCCGTTCGGCGGCGTGGGGCCAAGCGGGATGGGCGCTTACCATGCGGTCGAGGGCTTCCGCGAGTTCAGCCACACACGGGCCGTCTATCACCAGCCCAAGATCGACATCGCCAAGCTGGGCGGTTTCAAGCCGCCCTATGGCAAGGCAACGGCGAAGGCCATCAAGACGATGATGAAATGAGCCCTGCATCGCTTCTTGCGCCGCTGGCCCTGCTGGCTTCCTGTGCCGCACTGGTGCCAGTCCATGCAGAGGATGGCGGGGCAAATGCGAGCGTCGGCTGGCATCCGCTCGGCGAAGAGGCCAGTGCGGCCCGCGATGTCGCCGCGATCGAGGCGCTGGTGCAGGCCTTTCCCGATAGCGGCACGTTGCGGCTGCGGCTTCTGACAGCCCAGTTCCAGGATGCCGACATTGAAGGCGTGTTGGCGACATTGGATTGGCTCAAGCAACGCGGATATGTTTTCACCGGGACTTCGCAGCAGCAAATCCCCAAGCTGGTCGGCAAGGAGAACTCCGACAGGGCGAGGGCGCTGCTTATCCCTGAAGGCGAGGTCATTGCAGCCAGTTCGGTGATCGACACCGTTCCGGCCGATGCGCAGTTGGTCGAAAGCGTGGTTCGCGATCCGAAAGAAGATCGCCTGATCGTCACAAGCGTCATCGGCAAGGCCGTGTTCGGGCACAAGCCGACGGGCGGCTGGGACGGCTATGCGCCGAAGGACGCCGCCAATCTCAGCGGGATTGCGCTCGATCCTGATCGGAGGATCGTCTGGATTGCCTCAGGCCATATCGACGGTTCTGAGAGCAAGAGCGGGTTCGCGGGCCTGATCGGGCTCGACCACAGGACTGACACGGAAACCCGCATCCCGGCTCCATCGGGCGTTTCACTGTCCGACATCACACTTGCGCCTGACGGCACAATCTATGCCAGTGATCCGGCCGGTGGGGGCGTCTATCGAGCATCGCCCGATGCAACGGAAATGAACGTGCTCATCCCGCCGGGTACATTCCGTTCTCCGCAAGGGCTGGCGCTCAACGATGACGGTGGGCTGCTCTATGTCAGCGATTATCGCTACGGCATTGCCATCGTCGATCTGGCGACGAAGAAAGTCTCGCGCCTCGCCACCGGACTGAAGCTGATTCTCGACGGCGTGGACGGAATGTGGCGACACGGCCAGGAGCTGATCGTGGTCCAAAACGGCACCAGCCCCATGCGCATTTCGGCCTTCAAGCTTGCCGATGACGGCATGAGCGTAGTCGCAAACCGAATCCTGGAGCAGGCGAACCCTGCATGGACCGAGCCTCTATCGGGGAATCTCGATGGCGATTCGCTGCTCTATGTCGGCAACGGCCAATGGGATCGCTTTGTCGCGGGCGAACCTGCCCAGGATAAGGCCTCGCTTCCGACCCAGATACGCCGCCTTCCGCTCGATTGAATATCGCTCTGATTGGGGCACATGGGCCAAAAGGTGCAGGGATTACACGATTCACGCCCTTGCGCCCTCTGCGCGAGCGGCCTAGAGGCACCGGCAGATTCTAGCCCCTTAGGGATTCCAAGTGGTCGATCTCAGCCAATATCTTCCAATCCTGCTCTTTCTCTTCATCGCAGCCGGATTGTCAGCCCTGTTCGTGTTCCTGCCCATGGGCGTTTCGCTACTGACGGGCACACACAATCCCGATGCGGAAAAGAACAGCGAGTATGAATGCGGCTTCCCCGCTTTCGAGGATCCGCGCAGCCAGTTCGATGTGCGCTTCTATCTCGTGTCGATCCTGTTCATCATCTTCGACCTTGAAGCGGCCTTCCTGTTCCCCTGGGCCGTCAGCCTCGATCTGACCGGATGGCCGGGCTGGATCACGATGATGGTATTTCTGGGTGAGCTGGCATTCGGCCTTGCCTATGCCTGGAAAGTGGGGGCACTGGATTGGGAATGAGCACGACTATTACCCCCCCGACCGAGCTTCCGCCCGCTGCACAGCCGGGCTCAGTCCTTCAGCCTGACGCGGACTATTTCAACGCGCTGCAGAATGAAGTGAATGACAAGGGCTTCCTCGTAACGTCAACCGAAGACCTGTTCCAGTGGGCCCGCACCGGCAGCCTGTGGTGGATGACCTTCGGCCTCGCCTGCTGCGCGGTCGAGATGATCCACGTCAACATGCCGCGCTATGACATGGAGCGTTTTGGCGTCGCGCCGCGCGCCAGCCCGCGCCAGAGCGACGTGATGATCGTCGCGGGCACGCTCTGCAACAAGATGGCGCCTGCATTGCGCAAGGTTTACGACCAGATGTCGGACCCGAAATATGTCATTTCGATGGGCTCCTGCGCCAATGGCGGCGGCTATTACCACTATAGCTATAGCGTCGTGCGCGGCTGCGACCGGATCGTGCCGGTCGACATCTATGTGCCGGGTTGCCCGCCGACTGCAGAAGCGCTGCTCTATGGCGTGATGCAGTTGCAGCGGAAGATCCGCCGGGCAGGGACGATCGCGCGATGACTGTCCTCCATTCTGCCCCGAGATTTGCCAGCAATGAAGGCGTGCTCGACACTCTGACCAAGGCGCTGGGCGACATGGTCGCCGCGTCGAAGGAAGAGCATGGCGAGATCGTCATCACCATCAAGCGCGAAGCCATCGAAGATGCGCTGCGCCTGCTGCGCGACGAGCACGAATACCAGCAGCTGATGGAAATGGCCGGGGCCGATTACCCCGACCGTGCCGAGCGTTTCGACGTGGTCTACATGCTGCTTTCGCTCACCCGCAATCACCGCCTGCTGGTCAAGGTCTGCACTGACGAGGACACGCCCGTTCCCACAGTCACTACGCTGTGGCCCAACGCAGGCTGGCTCGAGCGCGAAGTGTTCGACATGTATGGCGTGAAATTCGCGGGCAACAATGACCTTCGCCGCATCCTCACCGATTACGGTTTCGAAGGGCATCCCTTCCGCAAGGACTTCCCGCTCACCGGCTATGTCGAGCTGCGCTATTCCGAAGAAGAAAAGCGAGTCGTTTACGAGCCGGTCGAGCTTGCGCAGGATTTGCGCCAGTTCGATTTCCTCAGCCCGTGGGAAGGATCGGATTACGTCCTCCCCGGTGACGAAAAAGCCGAAGGGGATAGCTGATGAGCATGCAGCTCGAAGAATCGCCCACCACCGGCGATGAGGTCATCACCAACTACACGATCAATTTCGGGCCCCAGCACCCGGCGGCGCATGGCGTGTTGCGCATGGTGATGGAGCTGGACGGCGAAGTGATCGAGCGGATCGATCCGCATGTCGGTCTGCTTCACCGCGGCACCGAAAAGCTGATCGAACACAAGACCTATCTGCAGGCGCTGCCCTATTTCGACCGGCTCGATTACTGCAGCCCGCTGTGCATGGAGCACAGCTATATCCTCGCGATCGAGAAGCTGCTCAACATCGAGGTTCCGATCCGTGCGCAATATCTGCGCGTGTTGTTCGCCGAGCTGACGCGCATCTGCAACCACATGCTCAACATCGGCAGCCACGTGATGGATGTCGGCGCGATGACGCCGAACCTGTGGGTGTTCGAAATCCGCGAAGACTGCATGAACTTCTTCGAGCGGATGAGCGGCGCGCGCATGCACCACGCCTATATGCGCCCCGGCGGCGTGCATCAGGACGTGCCCGAAAAGCTGCTCGTCGATATCGGCGAATGGGTCGATACGCGCCTGCCCGAACTGTTCGGCGATGCGATGAGCCTGGTGCTCGACAACCGCATCTTCAAGCAGCGCAATGTCGATATCGCCGTGGTCAGCCGCGAAGATGCGATCAAATGGGGCTTCTCCGGCCCGATGATCCGCGCTGCCGGTATCCCGTGGGATATCCGCAAGTCGCAGCCTTACGAAGTCTATGACCGGATGGATTTCGATATCCCGGTCGGCACCAATTCGGACTGCTATGACCGCTTCGTGGTGCGGGTGAAGGAAGTTTACGAAAGCGCGAAGATCATCAAGCAGTGCCTCGCCGAGATGCCCGAAGGGCCGGTCGCGAGCACCGATGGCAAGGTTTCACCGCCCAAGCGCGGCGAGATGAAGCAATCGATGGAAAGCCTGATCCATCACTTCAAGCTCTATACTGAGGGCTTCCACGTGCCTGCCGGCGAAGTCTACGTCGCGACCGAAAGCCCCAAGGGCGAGTTCGGCGTCTATCTCGTCAGCGACGGGACCAACAAACCTTACCGCTGCAAGATCCGACCGACTGCTTTCAGCCACCTTCAGGCGATGGATATGATGTGCAAGGGCCATATGCTGCCCGACGCGACCGCCATTCTGGGCGCGATCGACGTCGTTTTCGGGGAGTGTGACCGGTGAGTTACGGCAAACAACTTGCACAAAAACTTGCCGCGGCCTTGGGATGGCAGGTAGTTGCAATCCTATTGGCGGCTTTCTTGGTCTTTGCCCTCAATCTAGCTGATCCAATTCCCAATATTGTAGGCGCAGTGGTGATCCTTGGGATCGTAATTGTTCTGGGCATCAGACTCCACAAAGCCATCACCAGTCCAGTTAAAGTTGTAAGTTGGGACAAGGAAAATGGCTGACCGTTCTCCCGCACCCGATACGCCCGAACTGCGCGAGCGCTGGGGTAAGTTCGCTTTCACTGACGCGTGGAAGGCGAAGGCCGACAAGGCGATCGCGCAATATCCGGAAGGGCGCCAGCGTTCCGCCGTCATGGCCCTGCTCGATTATGCCCAGCGGCAGGTTGGCGAGGAAACCGAGACGCAAGGCTGGCTGCCGCTGCCGGTGATCGAATATGTCGCGGCCTATCTCGACATGCCGGTGATCCGCGTGCTCGAAGTCGCGACCTTCTATTTCATGTATAATTTGAAGCCGGTCGGGAAATTCCACGTGCAGGTCTGCGGCACGACGCCCTGCATGTTGCGCGGCTCCGATGGCCTGTTCGAAACCTGCGCCAAGCGCGGCATGATGAAGGGCCAAGTTTCGGACGATGGCCTCTGGACCCTCACCGAGGTCGAATGCATGGGCAATTGCGCCACCGCGCCGATGGTCCAGATCAATGACGACAATTACGAGGATCTAACGCCCGAGCGGCTCGATGCCGTGCTCGATGCGTTGGAAAAGGGTGAGACGCCCAAGACCGGGACGCAGGAACCGGGCAAGCACACCAGCGAGCCGATGGGCGGGCCTACCTCTCTGAAAGAGATGGTCTCAGAGAACCACGATTATCGGGGGGACTGGTGATGGATAAGAAATCCTCCATCAATCCCTTTGGCCTCGTGCTGCTGATCGTGGGTATCGGCCTGTCGGTCTCGCTTGGCGTGACCAAGGGCGCGGCCTTCATTGGCACCGGACTCCCGTTGGCGCTGATCGGTCTTCTTATGCTCAAGAAGAGCAGAAACAAGGGCAGAAACAAGGGCAGAAACAAGGGCGAAGCACAATGAGCGCTGACTGGCTCACAATTCTGCTCGTCATCGTGGGCGTGGTCATCGCCTGGAAAGTCTTCAAGGGTGTCGTGAAAACTGCCGTGCTCGTCGCAATCTTGATTGCTGATGGCTTATACGTATCGAGGGGGCTGGCGTGATGGATCTTGTCAAGCTGCGCAGTCGCGCCCGCGCGATGATGATGATCGGCAGTGTGGCCATTCTTGTCGGCACTGGGATCATGGTTCACGGCGAAATGGATTTTGGTGACGGTGTGCTGATCGCCGGGATCGTGCTGCTGATAATCGGGGTCTCCATGCTCGCGCGTACTCCGCCGGGAGATCAAGATGTCGTCTGACGTTGTTATTGGGAGCGCACTCTGATGCTCGCGGATCGGGACCGCATCTTCACCAATCTCTACGGTTTCCAGCCGTGGAACCTCGACGCTGCGCGCAAGCGTGGCGATTGGGACGACACCAAGACACTGCTTGAGCGCGGGCAGGACGCGATCATTGACGAGATCAAGGCTTCCGGCCTGCGCGGGCGGGGCGGGGCGGGCTTCCCGACCGGCCTCAAATGGTCGTTCATGCCCAAGGAGAGCAAGGACGGTCGCCCGAGCTTCCTGGTCATCAATGCCGACGAATCCGAACCCGGATCGTGCAAGGACCGTGAGATCATCCGCCACGATCCGCACAAGCTGATCGAAGGCGCGCTGGTCGCCGGTTTCGCGATGCGCGCGCGCGCTGCCTATATCTATATCCGCGGCGAGTTCATCCGCGAGGCGCAGACGCTGCAGGCGGCCATCGACGAGGCCTATGACGCCGGGCTGATCGGCAAGAACGCCAGCGGCTCAGGATACGATTTCGACGTCTTCATGCATCGCGGCGCGGGCGCCTACATCTGCGGCGAAGAAACCGCGATGATCGAAAGCCTGGAAGGCAAGAAGGGCCAGCCCCGGCTCAAGCCGCCATTCCCGGCGGGCGCGGGCCTCTATGGCTGCCCAACCACGGTCAACAATGTCGAATCGATTGCGGTCACGCCCACAATCCTGCGGCGCGGCGCTTCGTGGTTCTCCAGTTTCGGGCGCGAGAACAACCACGGCACCAAGCTGTTCCAGATCAGCGGCCATGTCGAAAAGCCCTGCGTCGTCGAAGAGTCGATGAGCATTCCGTTCGAAGAGCTGATCGAAAAGCATTGCGGCGGCATTCGCGGCGGGTGGGACAACCTCCTAGCAGTGATTCCCGGCGGTTCCTCGGTTCCACTGGTTCCGGCGGAACAGATTCGCAGCGCACCGATGGATTTTGACGGGCTGAAGGAACTTGGCTCTGGCCTCGGCACCGCTGGCGTGATCGTGATGGACAAGTCGACCGACGTGGTCCGCGCCATTGCCCGCCTCTCGGCCTTCTACAAGCATGAGAGCTGCGGCCAATGTACGCCCTGCCGCGAAGGCACCGGCTGGATGTGGCGCGTGATGGAGCGCCTGCGCACCGGCGATGCGGCGATCGAGGAGATCGACATGCTGCAGCAGGTCACCAAACAGGTCGAAGGCCACACCATCTGCGCACTGGGCGATGCAGCGGCCTGGCCGATCCAGGGCCTGATCCGCCACTTCCGCCCCGAGCTGGAGCGCAGGATCAATGAGCACAACGCCAAATTCGCGGAGGCGGCGGAGTAATGCCTAAAGTCACCGTAGACGGACAGGAAATCGAGGTCCCCGCAGGCGCAACCGTGCTGCAGGCGTGCGAACTTGCGGGCAAGGAAATCCCGCGTTTCTGTTACCACGAACGCTTAAGTATCGCCGGTAACTGCCGGATGTGCCTG